>JAJXVK010000020.1 GCA_021782155.1 Pseudomonadota bacterium | reverse complement strand
CGGTCGGCGGGAAGCGCATCGGCTATTCGGCGGTGGCCGGCACGATCGTGGTCCACCCCAAGGGCTGGGACGATACCGCCGCGCTCGCGGACAAGGGCAAGAAGGATGACGCGAGCGAGCCGCCGGCCGAGGCCTCGATGTTCTACGCCGCCTATTTCCGCGACGGCGTTCCCGCCGCGAACCGTCCGATCACCTTCCTGTTCAACGGCGGCCCCGGCTCGTCCTCGCTGTGGCTGCACATGGGCGCGTTCGGCCCGGTGCGCGTGGAGGTGAGCGACGGCAGCCACACCCCGGCCGCGCCCTATACCTTCGTCAACAACGACCAGAGCCTGCTCGACGTGTCCGACGTGGTTTTCATCGACGCGCCGGGCACGGGCTTCTCGCGTATCGCGGGCAAGGACAAGGACAAGGCGTTCTACGGTGTCGACCAGGACATCCACGCATTCGCCGCCTTCATCCCGCAATTCCTTTCAAATTACCACCGCTGGAACAGCCCCAAGTACCTTTTCGGAGAGAGCTACGGCACGATGCGCGCGGCGGGGCTGACGCTGGCATTGCAGCAGGAGGACATAGACCTCAACGGCACCATCCTGCTGTCAGATATCCTCAACTGGGACCTGATGCCCGACGATCCCGAGCTCAATCCTTCTATCGACGAGCCCTACATCGTAGCGCTGCCGACATATGCGGCGACCGCGTGGTACCACGACAAGCTGCCCGAGAAGCCCGCCGACCTCGAAGACTTCCTCGCCGGGGTCGAGCATTTCGCCACCACCGACTATGCCGCGGCGCTTCTCCAGGGCAACGACCTGTCCGACGCGGACCGGCAGGCGATGGCGCAACGGCTGCACGCCTATACCGGGTTGCCGCTCGCCTACCTGATCAAGACCAACCTCAGGATCGAATACGGCGCGTTCCAGAAAGAACTGCTTTCGGACAGGGGCCTGACCACAGGGACGCTCGACACGCGCTTTACCGGGCCCACGCTCGATCCGCTGAGCAAGGTCGCCGAATACGATCCGCAGAGCGCGGGGATCAGTTCGGCCTATCTCGCGGCGCTCAACACCTATTTGCGCCAGACCCTGCACTACGGCGAGGGCAAGACCTACAAGAGCGGCATCGGCGTCTATTCGAGCTGGGACTATCGCCACCGCCCGCCCGGTTCGGGGCGCGACGTGATCGCGCTGCCCAACGTGCTGCCCGACCTCGCTGCGGCGATGAAGCAGAACCCGACGCTCAAGGTGATGGTCAACGGCGGCTATTTCGACGTCTCGACCCCCTACTTCGAAGGCAAGTTCGAGATGCGGCACCTGCCCGTGCCGTCATCGCTGCAGAAGAACATCGAGTACAAGTATTACCGCTCGGGCCACATGGTCTACGTGAACCCGCAGGTGCTGGGCGAGCTCCACGCCAACGTGGCGGACTTCATCCGGCGCACCGACGGGGTGCGCTAGGAGTGCGGCCTGTTATCGCGCGGCATTTGACCGGGCGCGGTGGGCGCGTCCATATGACGCCATGACCACGACCCGGATCACGCGCCGTCAGGCGATCGCCGGCGCCGCGGCAACCTCGGTTGCCGCCGCCGTCCTGCCCAACCTTGCCCGCGCGGCCGCGCCCGCCGCGACGCCTGCCGGTGAACTGCTCGACCGGATGGCATGGGGCCTGCTCGAACTGAGCCCGACCGGGGCGACCTCGCTGGGCGTCGATACCGGGCCTCATGCGGCGCTGCGCGGCAAGCTGGGTGACCGCTCGCCGGCGGGCGTGGCGGCGCAGCAGGCGTTCCTCAAGGCGGCGCTCGCGGATATCGCCGCCTTGCCGCGGGGCGGGTTCGACTCATCCACCCAGACCAGCCTGGCGGTCGCTCAAAGCGCCTTCGCAACCGCGCTCGACGGCATGGCGCTGCCCTATGGCGACGCAACGATCGGTGGCTGGCGCAACACGCCCTATGGCGTGGTCCAGAACGTCGGCGCGTGGATCGACGTGCCGCAGTTGCTCGACGGGACGCAGCCCGTTCGCGACGCGGCAGACGCAGAGTACTATCTCTCGCGCCTCGCCGGGACTGCGGCGCTGCTCGACGGCGAGACCACGCGCATCCGCATGGCGCGCGAAGCCGGCCTGGTGCCGCCCGTTTTCCTGCTCGACAAGACCATCGCCGCCATGACCGGCAGCATCGCCAGCGCGACGAAGGCGGACGGACCCTATGCCGGCCCGCTCGCGCGCAAGACCGCGGACATCCCCGGCAAGTGGAGCGAGCGCGCCCTGGCCATCGTCGAAGCGCAGATCGTCCCCGCACTCCAGCGCCAGCTCGCCGAAATCCGCACCCAGCGTGCGGTTGCGACCGATGATGCGGGCATGTCGACGCGGCCCCACGGGCCCGAATGGTACGCCTGGGGCCTGCGCGCGAGCACGACCACGCGGCGCACCCCCGCGGAAATCCACCAGCTCGGCCTCCAGCGCCTTGCCGAACTCCATGCCGAGATGGACAAGATCCTCAAGGGCTTCGGCCTGACGCAGGGCTCGGTGGGCGAGCGGGCCGCCGCGTTGCAGAAGCGGCCCGAATTCAATTTCCCGGCGAACGACGAAGGCCGCGCGCAGATCATCGCCTACATGCAAGGGAAGATCGACGCGATGCGCCGGCAGATGCCGCGCGCCTTCCGGCGTCTGGTCAAGGGCAACCTCGAAATCCGCCGCATGCCGCTGGCCGAGGAGCCCGGCGCGCCGGCCGCCTACGGCGGTCCCGGCTCGATCGACGGCAAGATCCCGGGCAAGATCTGGGTTAACCTCGGCGACCCGTCGATCCACAACAAGGTCACGATCCCCGATCTGGTGTTCCACGAGGGCATTCCGGGGCATGTCTGGCAGGGCGAATACGCGCAGCAGTTGCCGCTGCTCCGTTCGATCCTGGCGTTCAACGCCTATTCCGAAGGCTGGGCGCTCTATTCCGAGCAGCTGGCAGACGAACTCGGCATGTACGACCACGATCCCGCCGGGCGGCTCGGCTATTTCATGGGCCTTTCATGGCGCGCGGTGCGGCTGGTGGTCGACACCGGCATCCATGCGATGGGCTGGAGCCGCGAAAAGGCGCTCGCCGCGTTCGTCGATGCGACCGGCCTGCCGATGAGCAACGCCGCCAGCGAGGTCGACCGCTACTGTGCCTGGCCGGGTCAGGCCTGCGGCTACATGCTCGGCCAGATCGAGATCAACGCCCAGCGGACCCGCGCCAAGAAGGCGCTGGGACCCCGCTACGATCTGCGCGATTTCGATCAGGCGGTGGTCGATGGCGGCAACGTGCCACTCGACGTGCTGGCGCACAACGTAGGTGGATATATCGCCGCGAAACGCGTCTAAACGTCCTCCGGCCAGGCTGGCGCGCGCTTTTCGAGGAAGGCGGCGATACCTTCCTGCGCGTCGGGACGCTGGACGTGGTCGAGCGCTTCGCCGCGCACGAACTCGTAGGCGGCGGGGACGGGCAGTTCGAGCTGGCGGCGGAACGAGGCCTTGCCGCGGCGGATCACCGAAGTCGCCTTGGCGGCGATCGTCTCGCACAGCGCAGCGACCGCTCCGTCGAGGTCCTCGGGTTCGTGGACCGAGTTGACCAGCCCGATCTTCAGCGCGTGATCGGCAGGGAACAGCTTGCCCGTCGCCAACATCATCATCGCCTGCTTCGGTCCGACCGAGCGGCTCAGCGGCACTTGCGGGGTGTGGCACCAGAAGCCGATGTTGACCCCCGGCACCCCGAAGCGCGCGGCGCTCGAGGCCAGAGCGAGGTCGCAGGCAGCGACAAGCTCGCACCCCGCAGCGGTAGCGACGCCCTCGACCTTGGCGATCACGATCTGGGGCTGGGCCATGACCTGCTGCATCAATGCGGCGATGCCCGCGAAATCGGCGGCGAGGAACGCGGCGTCCGCCTGCCCGGCGAACTCGTTGAGGTCGTGGCCCGCGCTGAAGATGCGTCCACCCGCGCCCGAGATCACGATGACCTTGATGTCGCGGCGGGTTCCGAACGCGGCCAGCGCCTCGCGCAGCGCGGCGACCAGCCCGGCGGAGAGGCTGTTGCCCTGGCGCGGTCGGTTGAGCACGAGTTGCGCGACGGCGCCGTCTTCGCTGACGAGGATCGGTGGCGCTGCGTCAGGCATCCTGCCCGAGCTCCGCTTCCATCACCTTGCGCATCTCGAACTTCTGCGCCTTGCCGGTGACGGTCATGGCGAACTGTTCGACGATCCGGATATGGCGCGGCACCTTGTAGTGCGCGATGCGGCCCTTGCAGTGCGCCAGCACCTCTTCGACAGAGACGCTGTGCCCGTCGCGCGCGATGACCCAGGCGCAGACTTCCTCGCCGTATTTCTCGTCGGCAACGCCGAACACCTGCGCATCGGCGACGGCGGGATGCGAGAGGAGGAATTCCTCGATCTCGCGCGGGTAGATGTTTTCGCCGCCGCGGATGATCATGTCCTTGATCCGGCCGGTGATGCGCACATAGCCGTTGGCGTCCATCGTCGCGAGATCGCCCGAGTGCATCCAGCCCTCTGCATCGATCGCTTCGGCGGTCTTTGCCGGATCGTCCCAGTAGCCGGGCATCACCGCATAGCCGCGCGCGCAATATTCGCCCTGCTCGCCGATGGGCAGCGTCTCACCGTCGAGGCCGACGACTTTCGCTTCCGCGTGCGGATGGACCCGGCCGACGGTCGAGACGCGCTCTTCCAGCGGGTCGTCGGTCGCGGTCTGGGTGGTGAGCGGGCTGGTTTCGGTCATGCCGTAGCCGATCGTCACTTCGGCCATGTTCAGCTTGTCGATCACCTGGCGCATCGTGGTGATCGGGCAGGGCGAGCCGGCCATGATCCCGGTGCGCAGCGTCGAGACGTCGAACTGGTCGAGGTTGGGCTGGTTGAGGATCGTGATGAACATTGTCGGCACGCCGTAGAGCGCGGTGCAGCCCTCATCCTGCACCGCGCTCAAGGCCAGTTGGGGGTCGTAGGCCTCGCCCGGATAGACCATCGCCGCACCGCTGGTCAGCGCCGCGAGGTTGCCCAGCACCATGCCGAAGCAGTGGTAGAGCGGAACGGGGATGCAGATGCGGTCGGCGGGGGTCAGCTTGATCGTGCGGCCAGTGAAATAGCCGTTGTTGAGGATGTTGCGGTGGGTGAGCGTAGCGCCCTTGGGAAACCCCGTCGTGCCGCTGGTGAACTGGATGTTGATCGCGTCGTTGCGGTCGAGCGTCGCCGCGATGCCGGCGAGCGCCGTCGGGTCGGGTTCGGCGCGCAACTCGGCCCAGGGCATGAACCCTTCGTGCTTCGCTTCCCCGAGCGAGACCATCAGGCGCAGGCCCGGCAGCTTCTCCGGCCCCAGTTCGCGCAGCATGCCGACATAGTCGCTGGTCTTGAACGACGGCGCGGTAACCAGCACCGAGCAGCCGACCTTGTTCAGTGCGTACTCCACCTCGCTGGTGCGGTAGGCCGGGTTGATGGTCACGAGGATCGCGCCGATCTTCGCGGTGGCGAACTGGATCACGGCCCACTCGGCGCAATTGGGCGCCCAGATTCCCACCCGGTCGCCCTTGGTCACGCCCTGCGCGAGGAGGCCGGTCGCAATGCGGTCTGCATCCTCGTTCAGCTCCGCCCAGGTCCAGCGCACGCCCTGGTGGCGCGAGACCAGCGCGAGGCTTTCACCCCACGCCGCCGCCGCGCGCACCAGCGCTTCGCCGATCGTGTATTCGAGCAAGGGCGGTTCGGTAGCACCCCTGGCGTAGGACAGCGTGCTCATCTTGCCTCGTTGATGACCTGGACCTGGGTGAATTCGTAAAGCCCTTCCTCGGCGAATTCCACACCTATGCCCGACTGCTTGGCGCCGCCGAACGGGATGTTGGGCCCGAAATCGAGGTGCTTGTTGATCCAGACGGTGCCCGAATCCATTTCGCAGGCGAGTTCGTAGGCCTTGTCGCGATCGGGCGACCAGACCGAGCCGCCGAGGCCATAGGGCGAGGCGTTGGCGCGGACCAGCGCGTCCTCGGCGTCCGAATACTTGATCACCGGCAGGATCGGGCCGAACTGCTCCTCGTCGACGATCTTCATCCCGTCGGTCACGTCGCGCACGATGGTCGGGCGGATGAAGTAGCCGGGGCGGTCCTCGACCGTGCCGCCGGCGATGATTGTGCCGTTGGCGCGCGCGTCTTCGAGGAAGCCCTTCACCTTTTCGTATTGCATCCTGTTCTGCAGCGGGCCGATCTGCGCGCCCTGCTTGAGGCCGTCGTCGACGATCGCCGCGTCGGCAAGCTTGGCCAGTTCGTCGCACAGCTCGTCGTAGATCGTCTCGTGCGCGTAGACGCGCTTGATCGCGAGGCAGACCTGCCCGGCGTTCATCGTCGCCCCGCCGAAGATGCCGGGCGCGACCGCCTTGGGGTCGGCGTCCGCCAGCACGATCGCCGCGTCGTTTCCGCCCAGTTCCAGCGTGATGCGCTTGATCGAGCTGGCCGCGCTCGCCATCACCTTCTTGCCCGTCTCGGTCGAGCCGGTGAAGCTGATCTTCGCGACATCGGGGTGGGAGGTCAGCCGCGCGCCGAGGTCGTTCATGTCGGTGACGATGTTGACCACGCCCGCCGGGAAGATCTCCGCGCACAGCTCGCCGATGCGCAGCGTGGTGAGCGGCGTGGTGGGTGAGGGCTTGATCACGATCGTGTTGCCCGCGAGCAGCGCCACCGGCGCCTTGAACGCGACGATCAGCACCGGAAAGTTCCACGGGATGATGCAGCCGACCACGCCCAGCGGCTTGCGCCGCATCTCGACGCGGCGGCTCTCGTTGTCCTCGATCAGCTTCGATTCGAGGTCGAGCGAGGCGAGGTAGCGCAGGAAGGCAGCGGTATAGGCGATCTCGGCGGTCGATTCCGCCAGCGGCTTGCCCTGTTCCTGCGTGAGCAGTCGCGCGAATTCATCGACACGCGCGTCGATCGCGTCGGCGAGCTTGACGATCATCGCGCGGCGCTCGGCCATCGGCACCTTGCGCCAGCTGCGGAACGCGTCCTTCGCGGCGTCGACCGCGGCGTCGAGCTGCGCTTCCGAGCCGCGCGGACAGGTGGCGAGCACTTCCTCGTTGGCGGGATTGATCACGTCCATGGCGGCATCGCCGTCCACCAGCTTTCCGCCGATCAGCAGCTTGTAGTCAGACATCGTATCCTCTCCATCTGCGGCCCCCTCTCGCGGGGGCCGCGCAGACATTTTGCCTTAGTACTTCACGCCCAGGCTGACGCCGAAGGTACGCGGCGCGCCGATGTGGTTGTAGTCGAATCCGAAGCCCGCCAGCAGGTCGACGCGCGACGTGAAGTAGAACGCGTCGGTCGCGTTCTTGATCCATGCCGAGGCGTTCCAGCGCCCGTCGGCGCTCTCCCAGTCGATGTGGCCGGACAGCAGCGCATAGCCGCCCTGCTGGAGGCGCGGCACGTTGATCACCTCGAAGTACTGCGACGACTGGTAGGCGATCTCGGGGTGCAGCGAGAACTTGCCTGCCGAACTGTCGAACAGCGTGATGTCGAGCCCCGCGTTCGCGCTGACGTGCGGCGCGTTCGAAAGCTGGTGACCGTCGACCACGGTGCCGCTCACCGAGCCCTGGAGGATCTTGGTCGAGAGCAGGCCCAGCCCAACATGCAACCCGAAGGCATTGCTGGCGCGCACAGTCAGGTCCGCTTCGGCACCGTAGATGCGCGACTTGGGAATGTTCTGCAGCGTCTGCGCGGCGGTGGCAGGATCGACGTTGATGAACTGCTGGTTCTGGTAGTCGTAGTAGAAGCCCGCCATGTTGAGCGTAACGCGGCGATCCCAGAACTGGGTCTTGGCGCCTGCTTCGTAGGACGTGACCTTCTCGGCCTTCGCCACCGAAAGTTCGGACGGATCGAAGAAGGCCTGCGCGTTGAAGCTCGGCGCGCGGTAGCCACGGCTGACGCTCGCGTAGATCATGTTGCCGCCGTCGAACTTGTAGTCGATGCCGATCTTGCCCGAGAGATTGTCCTGCTTGTAGCTCAGCGCCGAGGGCGGAATCAGGTTCATCACCAGCACGTTGTCCACGCCCAGCGCGTCGGAGCGGAAGTTGTACTGCCGGCCGGTGTCGTGGGTGTAGCGCAGCCCCCCATGCAGCACGACGTGGTCGCCCACCTTGTACTTCGCATCGGTATAGACCGCGTAGCTCTTCTTGAGCTGGTCGAACTGGTTCCTGAACTGGCAGGCAAGCGGCAGCCCGGCAGCGCAATCGAGGGCGTTGATCACCCCGTCGCCGTTGACGTCGACGTCGTTTGCGATCTTGAAGTTGCTCGAGTTGAACACCTTCTCGCGGTTGAAATAGACGCCGAGGATGAAGTCGAACGGCCCGTGCGTGTTGCTGGTCAGGCGCAGGTCCTGCGCGAACTGGTTGGCCTCGTCGTCGTAAGGGATCTCGAGCAGCTTGTTGGCCTGCCCGTCGGTATCCTCGATGAAGTGGAGCGAACCCTTGTCGTAGGAGGTGATGCTGGTCAGGGTCAGGATGTCGTTGAGGTCGACGTCTGCATGGAACGCGACAGACGTGGTTCGCGCGCGGCGGCGCTGGGGCACGTCGGAAGCGATGCGGTCCTGCGGCAGCCCGTCGATCTGCGCGCCCGTCGCGTCGGTGGCGTAAATGCCGTAGTTGTGCGGGTTCTGGTAGCTGGTGGACCCTACCAGCTTGAGGCGCACGCCGTCGACCGGCTCGACCTTCAGCGTCGCGCGCACGCCGTATTCGCGCACTTCGGCAAGATCGGGCATGCCGGGCAGCACGTTCTTGTACCAGCCGTCGGCATGGCTGTAGGTTGCCGCCACGCGCAGCGCGGCCTTGTCGCCCAGCGGCAGGTTGACCGCGCCGTTCACGTCGAAGCGGTTGTAATTGCCATAACCGGCATTGAGATACCCGCTGGTCTCGCCCAGTTTCGCATCGCGGCTGATGATATTCACCGCGCCGCCGGTGGTGTTCTTGCCGTAGAGCGTGCCCTGCGGCCCGCGCAGCACCTCGATGCGTTCAAGGTCGTACATGGCGACGCCGAGGAAGGCGAAGTTGCCCTTGTAGACTTCGTCGTAATAGGTCGCGACCGGGCTCGCCTGGTTGAGCGAATAGTCCGACATCGAAACGCCGCGCAGCGCGAAGATCGGCGTGTTGTCGCCGACGATCGAGGTCAACTGGAGGTTGGCGACCTTGGTGACAAGCGAGTCGACCGAGTCCGTGTGCGACCTGGCCAGCGTGTCGCCGCCGATCGCCGAAACCGAGATCGGCACAGCCTGCAGGTTCTCCGCGCGCTTGGCGGCGGTGACCACGATCTCGCCCGCGGGCGCAACATTGTCCGACCGGTCGGCGGTGGCTCCGCCCTGCGCCGGTGCATCCTGGGCACGGGCCGGGGTCGTCAACAGGGCTAGCGCCATGACGGGCATGGCAATGGTGCAGCAAAAGCGCGTATTCATCAGGTTTCCTCCCGTTCGAGCGTTCCCCCCGCTCGGTCTTGCAAAATCCTTCAGTTCGTACCCCGCCGGTCCATCTTCGCGACCAAGTCCGCGCGCAGGCTGGCGCGCTCGAGGCGCAGCGGCTGCATGCGCAGGCGCGCCACTTCCTCGACCGTGTAGGGGCGGAAGTCCGGCGGCACGTCGGCCGCGTCGAAGCGGTAGAGCGTCCAGTTGACGAGGTCGGTCAGCCGCTTGTCGTCAAGCGCGGCCGTGGCAACGCCGGGCACCCGGACAAGGAACTCGCGCCCGCCGGGCACGCCGAGGAACTTGGCGACGAAGCCGTTCATCGGCGGGTTCGAATGGTTGTCGCCGCTCCCGTCGGGGCGATGGCAGCCCTGGCACTTGATGATGTAATCGACACGCGCCTGCGCCGGGTTGGATACGCCCGGCACCTTCGGGGCGACAGCGCCCGCCTGCGACGCGGTGACCGCCGCGAGCGCCGCAGGCACCGCCAGCAGGACAAGGCGCGCGGCGCGTCTCACTTTCCGCCGGCCCCTTCGTGCAGCCTGGAGACATCGGCGCTGCTGAGGGTAGAGCCGGAAGCCCGTGCGACGGCGACCTCCGCTGCCGTGAAGGCGCGGAACGGCGGGCCGCTCTTGGCGATCTTCGTTCCGACATGGTTGAGCACCGCGGCGATCGCCGCATCGTCGAGCCCGGACTGCGCGGGCATCACGCCGCGATAGGGCTTGCCTTCGACGGTGATCGGGCCGTTGAGCCCCTTGATCACCGCCAGCGCGATGTAACGCCGGCCGGCCGCGCCGCTCGCCAGCGCGCGAAAGTCCGATTGCAGCGGCGGGAACGCGCCCGGCACGCCCGCACCGCTCGCGGTGTGGCAGGCGGCGCAGCGGTGGAACACCGTCGCACCGTCGGGCGCGGCGTCTCCGGCCAGCACCGGGGTCGCAGCGAGCGTGAGCCCGGCAACCGCGACGGACAGGGCAAGGGCGAGGCGGGCCGGCATCGTCATTTCTCCAGCGCCACGCCCACGATCACTGCGGTCGAGCAGTTGTAGACGTTGCTCTGCGTGCCGAGGCACCAGTTGGTGTCGTTGTTCGATTGCGGGCGGACCGGCGGGCGGTCGTTCTCGTTGCGGTTGCACAGGCACTGGCCGCAGTCCGACGTGCCGCAGCAGTCGTTGTAGCTGATGATGTAGGCGCGGTTGTCGGCCGGGTTGGTGCAGGTGCCGATCCAGGTGATCGGGCTCATCTCGGTGCCCGGCGGGCAAGTGCTGACCGATCCGCCGCAACAGGTGCACAGGTACCCGTCGATCGCGCAATAACGCCAGTAGTCGCAGCTGGTGCGGTCGCCCGGGTCCTGTTCGAGCCCCGAGGTGACCGGCACCCGGCCGCTATCGCCGCCGCCATGCGGGTTGGCGGCGCGGGCCACGGGAAGAACGGGGAAGGCCGCCGCTCCGGTGATCGCCGCGCCGAGCCAGGCGAGCGTGCTGCGTCGTGAGGTGCCCCGCGCGACCGAGCGCGAGAGTTTCTCGGTGATCTTGTCGAAGCCGGCCATGGTCATGCCTCCTGCTGGCGACGCGCGAGGAAATCCTGGATCGAGGCGACGCCGCGCTCCTTGGCCTCGAACAGGCTTTCAAGGTGCTCTCGGCTGTTGATGAGGCCCAGCGAAGCGACGCGGCCCTGCTCGTCCATCAGCACCGCGTAGGGCAGCTTGGACACGCCGAAGGCGCGACCGAGCACTTCGGACAGCACGAGCGGCACGCCCTCCAGGCCGTGGTCGCGCGCCAGCTTGCGATAGGGCTCGGGCTTGCCGTCGCCGGCCAGCACCACGTCGAGCCAGTCGGCCTCGGCGCGGGATGCGGAGCGCAGCACGGGCAGCAGCGACTTGCACATCGGGCAGTCGGGCGAGGCGAAGAACACCAGCTGGCTGCGTTCGCCGCGCTCGCCGCCCACCACCAGTGTGCCGCCGGCGTCGGTGACCAGCGTCAGCGGCGGGGGCGTGTCGCCGATCGATACGTTCTGGTGCAGCGTCAGCGCGCCGGCAGGGGCGATGCGTTCGTGGAGAATGCCGACCTGGCGGGCGAGCGCTGCGACCAGCACTCCCAGCACGATCACTGCAATCCACAACAGGATCTGGGACGTCAGCATCTTGGTTATCTCCTGTGCGGGGACGGGATCGCGGCGAGTTCGCCCGCGGCGATGTAGAGAGCGACGAGCGCGAGCGCGGCGAACGGCGCGTCGATGGTGAGCGGCGCTGCGGGAAGCACGCCGACAAGCGTGGCCAGCGCGGCGAGCATCAGCGCCCGGCCGACCTGGAAGGCGCTCACCGGCTTTTCGCGCGCAAAGAGGTCGCAGCCGCAATCGAGTACCTGGCCGCGGCGCGCGAACAGCGCGGCGGCATAGACAAGCCAGACCGCGGCGGCGAGAATGGCGCCGAGCCGCGTCGGACCGGGCAGCGCCAGCGCGAGCGCGGCAAGCATTTCGACCGAGCCGGCCGCCGCCAGCAGCAACGCGCCGCTGGCAGGGCCGGTCCCGGCCAGTCGCGCGGCTGCGAGGGTCAGCCGTTCGCGCGACAGCGCCTTGTGCAGCGCCGAACCGGCCAGCACGAGCGCGAGGGAAAGGGCGAGCGCTCCCATCTCAGGGCACCACGGTGAAGGTGACGGGGCTGACCGCCACGCTCGCACCGAGCGAATGGACGAACGCGCCGGTCGCCGCATCATATACGTCAATCACGCCGTCGGGCCGCGCGACGATCAGGTGCGGTGCCGCCTCGCGCGTCACGGCGATCGAAAAGCCGGTGCCGTGGAGCGGGATACGCATGACGCGCACGTTCTTCACCGGGTCGATCACCCAGACCTCGCTGCCGCCGTCCTTGTGGCTGCCTTCGCGGCCGTGCGGGCTCATCAGCACGTAGAGCCTGCCGGAAGGGTCGCTGGCGATCACCTGCCAGCCACCGGGGCGCCATTCGGGATCGCCGCCTTCGGCGGTGCCGACGCTGGCGACGTTGGGCAGCGCCTTCGCCGTGTCGCCCGACAGGTCGAAACCGTGGATCTGGCCGTAGTAGGTCACGAACCACGCGGTCTTGCCGACCATCGCGGGCATCGCGAACATCGGCTGCTTGTCGATGTCCTGCACGCCATCGACGGTCTTCGAGCTGGCGACCTTGCCTTCGGCGTCGAGCACCAGGCTCGTCATCGAACCGTCGGCGCAGAAGGTGGTGAAACCGCGGGTGCCGGTGGGATAGATGAAGGTGCAGCCCGGCAGGTCGATCTCGTTCAGCACCTTGCGCCCGTCGAGATCGACCACGGTGACAGACTGCGCGGGCGTGAAGTTGGAGACCAGCGCCCAGCGCTCGCCGTTGGTGAACTGGAAGGTGCCGCTGTAGGTCACCGCCTGGTAGCGCTTGCCGCCGGGCAGCACGATCTCGCCCTTGGGCTGGAGCGTCGCGGTATCCCATATGGTGATCGCGTCGGTGCGTTCGCCGCGGGTCAGCCGCGAATAGAACGTCTCGGCGGTGTAGATCTCGTGCTTGTCACGCGAATAGAGGTGGCTCGCAAACTGCGCGGCCCGGACGATCCCCTTCAGCGGCTGTGCGGTCGAGGCGGTGTCGACCACGTCGACGCGACCATCGAGGATCGATCCGAAGTGCAGGTCGTGGACCAGGATCCAGCTTTCCGGATAGACGGCGGGCAGCAAGGCGGTGGCCGGCACCGGCTCTTCGGGCAGCGGCTTGGGATAGTCTGCGGCGGCGGCCTGGGCAGGATGCGCAACCGAAAGCGCAAGCGCGGCAACAAGCAACCTCATGACCATTTCTCCCCTCGGGCGATCGGCTTTTGCCCTCGTCTGCTCGAAAGGATGATGGCACGACCGGATACTTGTCAAGAGACCTAATTTGGTCGTATGACAAGTTTGTTCGCGGTTGTGACCGGGCGCGGCCGGGAGTAGGAAAAGCATTATGGATCAATTGGCTGACCGGCAGTTCATCGTTCCCGACATGGTGCTCCCCGAGCGCGAGGGAGGCTATGCCAAGGGGCGCGAGACCTACGAACAGATCCTGCGCGCGGCGCTCGGCATCCTCATCGAAGAGGGCTACCGGCCGATGTCGATGCGCCGAATCGCGGCGGCCTGCGGGATGAAGCTGGGCAACCTCACATACTATTTCCCCACGCGCGAAGACCTCGTGCGCGAACTGCTCGACGCGGTGATCCGGAGCTACGAGATCGAGTTCGACGCCATTGTCCACGATCCCGGACTTTCACCCGAGCGGCGGCTGGGCGAGATCTGCGCACTGATCCTGGAAGACATCCGCACCAAGAAGACGACGCGCCTGTTCCCCGAACTCTGGGCACTGTCGAACCACGACGCCTTCGTGTTCGACCGCGTGCAGAACCTTTATTCGCGCGCCCGCGAATCGTTGAACGAGATCGTGCTGGAAATGCGCTCCGACTTGCCTCTGGAGACGCGCGAAGCGCTCGCGCTGTTCATTTCGGCGTCGATGGAGGGGCTGACGGTCTTCGCGGGCTACGACAAGCCGTTCGAGCCCCGCATGCCCCTGCTCAGCGAGATATCGGTGGAGGCGTTCGTATCGGTCGTGAAAGGGTTCGGCAGGACGGCGGGCTGAACATGGCGAATTGCCGCGCCCGTCGCGGGCTCAGTTCACCTGCCGGTCCTTGCCTTCCCAATAGGGCGCGCGCAGTTCGCGGCGCAGGATCTTGCCGGTGGGGTTGCGCGGCAGAGCGGGGATCACGTCGACGCTCTTGGGCACCTTGAATCCGGCAAGGCGTTCGCGGGTCCATTCGATCACGCTGGCGGGATCGACCGTGTGGCCGGGCTTGGGCACGACCACGGCCTTGACCGCTTCGCCCCACTTCTCGTCGGGCACGCCGATCACCGCGACCTCGTGGACGTCGGGGTGGCCGTAGATCGCGCTTTCGACCTGCGCGGGATAGACGTTCTCGCCGCCGGTGATGATCATGTCCTTGATCCGGTCGTGCATGTAGACATAGCCGTCCTCGTCGAGGTAGCCGGCGTCGCCGGTCGCGATCCAGCCGTCGGGAGTCACGGTTCTGGCCGTCGCTTCAGGCAGCTTCCAGTAGCCGAGCATGTTGTTCGACGAACGCGTCTGGATCTCGCCGATCTCGCGGGGCCCCAACGAATTGCCATCGAGGTCGACCACGCGGACTTCGACGCCGGGCAGCGGCTTTCCGGCTGAACGCATCCGTTCGTTTCCTTCGACCGTGTGGTCCTCGGGCGGAAGCGAGCAGATCGTGCCGGTCGTCTCGGTCATGCCGTAGGCCTGGACGAACTCGGCATCGAACATCGCGATGCATTCGCGCAGCAGTTCGAGCGGGATCGGCGAGGCGCCGTAGAGGATGTACTTCAGGCGGCTGTAGTCGATCTTGCCGCAGTCTGGGTGACTCAAGAGCATCTGCAACGCTGCGGGCACGATGAAGAAGCGCGTGATGCCCTTCTGTTCGACGGCGTCGAACACCGCGCGCGGCTCGAACTCGGCGAGCACGATGCCGGGCAGGCCCGAAGCGACGGCCATCACGCCCAGCCCCGTACCGCCAATATGCGCGCAGGGCATCGCGACAAGGATGGCCTCGTCGTCGGTGGTCTGCATGTAGGCGAGTTCCTGCCCGATCGAGGCCTTGCGCAGCCCGAACAGGTTGCGGTTGGACAACACCGCGCCCTTGGGATTGCCCGTGGTGCCCGAGGTGTAGAGCTGGAGCACTGCCTCGTCGGCCCCGGCAGGTTCGAATTCGCCGGGCTGGCAGGCCTCGATCCAGCGGCGCGCCTCGTCGGCGGTGAAGCAGCGCTGGACGGTCTCGATGCCGTCGAACCGCTCCTGCATGGCCTCGAACCCGTCGCCGAGGAACACCGCCTTGGCTTCGGCGTTCTCGATGATCCACGCAGCCTCGGGCGGCGCGAGGCGCCAGCCGACCGGAACCATGACCACGCCGGCGCGCGCGGCGGCGAAAAATACAGTGAAATAGAGCACGCTGTTCTTGCCGAACCATGCAATGCGGTCGCCCCTTTCGATCCCCATCGCCTTGAACCCGGCCGAGACACGCGCGGTGACCTCGGCCAGCCCGGCGTATGTGAGCACCCCGTCGAACCCGTCGAGCGCCACGCGGAGGGGGCGATCCTCGGCCCAGAAGCGCAGGAATTCGTCGAACGTGTAAAGGTGCTGCGTGCGTTCGGCGGTGGTCGGAGCGGTCGCGGTGGCTTCGGTCATACTGTCCAGTCTCCCAAGCGCTCGATTGTCTATAACTAATCCAGAGCATTTTCCGCATGGCTATCAGTCGATAGTTTTGGCTGCAACTCCGATTGCGCTATAGATGCCCGATGGAAGCGCAAACGATCATGCGGCAGGCCCCTGGAGGCACGACCGCCGAACGCATTCTCGCGTCCGGCATGGCCTGCTTCGCGCGCGAGGGATTCGCCGGCGCGACGACGCGGATGATTGCGGCGGAAGCCGGGGTGACGCTGCCGGTGATCGCCTATCACTTCGGCAACAAGGACGGGCTGCACCGCGCCTGCGCGCAGGAAATTGTGGAGCAGCATCGCCGCGGATTGCTGCCGCTGACCAGCGCCGCGCGCGAAGCGGCCTCCGGTCCGCTCGCGCCCGAAGCCGCGCGCGAATGGCTGGAGAAGATTCTCTCCGCGCTGGTCGCGATGATCACCGCCGATACCGGACAGCGCCTGTCGACCGACTTCGTGTTGCGCGAAATGAGTGAACAGGGTCCGGGCTACGCGTTGCTCTTCGAGGAACTGTGGCAGCCGGGTATCGGCCTCGTCGCGGATCTCGTCGCCATCGCGCGCAAACGCGAACCGGGCAACGAGGATGACCGTGCGGGCGCGCTCATGTTGATCGCCTCGCTGTCGGCCTTTACCCGCGAAGAGCCGATTTCGCGCGCGTTCCTCGGCTGGGACGCACTCGACGACGATCGGCGCGGCAAGGTGGCCGGGATCGCGCACAGGCTGCTCGCCGGCCTTGTCGCGGAGTGACGAAGCGGTTCGTGGCAGGATCGTATGTGTTGCTTACAATTATGCCTGGGAGTAGGCTGCGGCCGTTATGGAGAGGCTTGACGACATCATTGCCGCGCATGAGGGGCGCGAGGGGCCATTGCTGCCGATCCTGCACGACGTGCAGGCGACGTTCGGCCAGGTTTCCGAAGAGGCGATCCGGGCGATCGCGCTGGCGCTGAACCTCACCCGCGCCGAAGTGCACGGCGTGGTCAGTTTCTACCACGACTTCTCCGAAACCCCCGATCCGCACCCGCCCGTCAGGCTGTGCCGCGCCGAGGCCTGCCAGGCGCGCGGGGTGGAGGCGCTCGTCGCATCGCTCGATCCGGCCACGCGCGGCAAGCTCGGCACGGTCTATTGCCTCGGCCTGTGCAGCGTGGGGCCTGGCGCCATCGTCGGCGATACGGTTCACGCCCGGCTCGACGCAGACGCGCTTGCGGCGTTGGTGGAGCAGACGAAGTGAGCGCGCTGGTGCGGATCAGCGACGACGCGCTGGCGCTTGCCTGCGGAGCCGATGCGGTGGCTGCGGCCTTCGAGGCGGCAGGAGCCAAGGTTGAGCGGGTGTCGAGCTGGGGCATGCACTGGCTCGAACCACTGGTCGATATGAACGGCATCGGCTGGGGACCGGTCGGCCCGGACGACGTGCGAGCGATCCTCGACGGCGGTCTCGACGACAAGTGCATCGGCCCCATTGCGGCGCATTCCTTCATCGCCGGTCAGCAGCGCTTCACTTTCGCGCGCGCGGGTAAGACCCGGCCGCTGAGCCTCGACGACTACGCCGCGAGCGGCGGCTGGGAGGGCCTGCGCAAGGCGCGCGAGATCGGGCCCGAAGCGACGGTCGAGGCGGTCACGCGATCGGGCCTGCGCGGACGCGGCGGCGCGGGCTTTCCGGCGGGGATCAAGTGGCGCACCGTGGCGCAGGCGGCGGGCGAGGCAAAATATATCGTCTGCAACGCCGACGAGGGCGATTCGGGCACCTTCTCCGACCGCATGGTGATGGAGGGCGATCCCTTCATGCTGATCGAGGGCATGGCCGTGGCTGCCCACGCGGTCGGCGCTGAGCGCGGATACGTCTACATCCGCAGCGAATACCCGCACGCCATCCGCAAGATGCAGGCTGCCATTTCGGCAAGCGCCGACCTGGTTGCGCCGTTCGAGATCGAAGTGCGCGTGGGTGCGGGCGCCTATGTCTGCGGCGAGGAGACCTCGCTGCTGAACTCGCTCGAAGGCAAGCGCGGCGAAGTGCGCGCGAAGCCGCCGCTCCCCGCGATCGAGGGGCTGTTCGGCAAACCCACCGTCGTCAACAACGTGCTGACGCTCGCCGCGGTGCCGTGGATCATGGCGAACGGCGCGGACGCCTATGCCGCGGTCGGCTTCGGCCGGTCGAAAGGCACCATGCCGATCCAGATCGCGGGCAACGTAAGGCACGGCGGGCTGTTTGAGGTTGGCTTCGGCATCACGCTGGGCGAGCTGGTGAACGAGATCGGCGGTGGTACGGCGAGCGGTCGCCCGGTGCGCGCGGTGCAGGTCGGCGGGCCGCTCGGCGCCTACCACCCGCCCTCGGACTTCGGCCTGCCGTTCGACTACGAGGCTTTCGCCGCCGCCGACGGTCTGATCGGCCACGCGGGCATCGTGGTGTTCGACGACAGTGTCGACATGGCGGCGCAGGCGCGCTTCGCGATGGAGTTCTGCGCGGCGGAAAGCTGCGGCAAGTGCACGCCGTGCCGCCTTGGCGCGGTGCGCGGCATGGAAGTGATCGACCGCATCCGCGCGGGTGCCGGCCGCGAACTCGAAACGCTCGAGCGCATGCCGCAGATGCACAACATGCCCAAGCAGGGCCGCGACACGGCCGACGAGATCGCGCTGCTCACCGACCTGTGCGAGACGATGAAGTTCGGCTCGCTGTGCGCGCTGGGCGGCTTCACGCCCTATCCGGTGATGAGCGCGCTGAAGCACTGGCCCGAGGACTTCGGCGCGAAATGATCCTCGGCGCGGTCCTTGCGGGCGGAAGCTCGACGCGCTTCGGCAGCGACAAGGCGCTCGCCGAGATCGACGGGCGCACGCTGCTCGCCCGCGCGGTCGATGCGCTCGAAGCGCAGTGCGATGCGGTGGTCGTGGTGGGTCGCGAGACTGCGCCGGCACCGACGTTGCCCGACTGGCCGCACGCCGGGATGGGGCCGCTGGGCGGGCTCGCCGCCGCGCTCCACCATGCCGCCGACGCGGGCTACTGGGCGGTGCTGAGCTGCGCGGTTGATTCGGTCGGGCTGGTCGCAAGCCTTGTCGCCGAACTCCAGCCCGCGCCCGCCTATGCCGAAGGACAGCCGGTGATCGGGCTGTGGCCCGCCAGCGCCTCGACCACGCTCGACGCGCTGCTCGAAAGCGAGGCGCGTCATTCGATGCTCGCCTTTGCCGAAGCGATCGGCGCGCGCGCCGTGCGACTCACTCGCAATCCTGCTAACATCAATTCCCCTGCGGACCTCAAGGCCGCTCAGGAGCGATCCCATGGGCTATGAACGCCAGCCTGACTTCGGCACGCCCGAAGTCCGTTCGGACCAGTCGGTCACCTGCACCATCGACGGGCGCGAGGTCTCGGTCCCCGCCGGCACCACGGTGATGCGCGCCGCCGCGCTGACCGGCGGCGAGATCCCCAAGCTCTGCGCGACCGACAGCCTCAAGCAGTTCGGTTCGTGCCGCCTGTGCCTCGTCGAGATCGACGGCATGAAGGGCACGCCCGCCAGCTGCACCACTCCGGTCGCGGACGGCATGGTCGTCCACACCCAGACGCCGAGGCTTGCCAAGCTGCGGCGCGGGGTGATGGAATTGTACATCTCCGACCACCCGCTCGACTGCCTGACCTGCAGCGCCAACAACGACTGCGAGCTGCAGGACATGGCCGCCGCGGTGGGCCTGCGCGACGTGCGCTATGGCTACGAGGGCGCGAACCACCTCGGGACAAAGCCCGACCTTTCCAACCCCTATTTCCTCTTCGCGCCCGACAAGTGCATCGTCTGCTCGCGCTGCGTGCGCGCCTGTGACGAAGTGCAGGGCACGCTGGCGCTCACCGTCGATGGGCGCGGCTTCGGCTCGAAGATCAGCGCGGGTCTCGCTTCCGACAGCTTCCTTTCGTCCGAATGCGTGAGCTGCGGCGCCTGCGTGCAGGCGTGCCCGACCTCGGCGCTGATGGAAAAGTCGGTCAAGGCGATGGGCAAGCCTGAACGCTCGGTGGTCACCACCTGCGCCTATTGCGGCGTGGGCTGCACCTTCCGCGCCGAGATGAAGGGCGAGCAGCTGGTGCGCATGGTGCCGTGGAAGGACGGCAAGGCCAATCACGGCCATTCCTGCGTCAAGGGCCGCTTCGCCTGGGGCTATGCCAACCACAAGGACCGCATTACCTCGCC
>JAJXVK010000234.1 GCA_021782155.1 Pseudomonadota bacterium | reverse complement strand
CGGACCTGCCGGGCGCGCGAAGCAAGACCGTCGAGATCGCGAAAATCGCCCATGATCGTCTCGATGGCCGCCACCCCGGCGGTAGCCGCGCCGAGCAGGCACAGGCTGCGCGCCAGTTCGAATACCGGGCGATAACGCCCGTCGGCATCGGTATTGCCGAGCGCGCCGAGCGAATCGGCCAGATCCTCCGCCCCCCAGCTCATCGCCTCCAGTCGCGGCGCCCCGCGATAGCTGCCGGTGGTGAACATTGCGGCTGCGGTTTCCGTCACCAGCGCGATGACGCGCGTGCTACCCGGCGCGATGCCATGCTTGTGCTCGAGCGCCGACAGCATCGCGTCGAGCCGTTCGACGTCATGCCCACCCTCGGCCTTGGGGAGCATGATCCCGCCCGGGGCGCCGGACATCACCGCGTCGAGATCGGCCTCAGTCATGCCGCCGTCCAGCGGATTGACCCGCACCCAGATCCGCGCCCGCTGGGCACGCTGCGCGGCGAGAACCTCCGCGACCAGCGCGCGCGCCGCCGGCTTAGCATCCAGCGCGACCGCATCCTCAAGGTCGAGGATCACGCGGTCGGCGGGCCCGGCCAGCGCCTTGTCCATCTTGCGCGCGCTGTCGCCCGGCGCGAACAGCCAGGATCGCAAGGGTCGCAGGGCAGCGGGCATGACGGCGGGTCCTCGATGAATTGACGATGGCGCAGCGCCTAACAAATGTTGCGCGCTACGCCCAGCCTCGCCTTGCCGCGCCGCCCACGCTATGGGCGCGGGCGTGAACCGCTGCGATCCCGACTGCCTGCCGCAAGACGGCAATTCCTCCGCGCCCGATCCCGATCATGCGGCGCTTGCCGCCGCTTGCGAGGCAGGCACGGCGCTCGCCACCATCGTCGGCATCGATGGCAGCTTCTCGCGCCGCCTCGGCGCGCAGCTGGCGGTGCGCGCGGACGGCAGCCTCGTCGGCAGCCTCGCCGATGGCTGCCTCGAACGCCAGCTGGCCAGCGACTTGCGCGCCGTCCCGGCTCCTCGCCTTGGGCGCTATGGCCATGGATCGCCGCAGATCGACTTCCGCCTGCCTTGCGGCGGCGGCCTCGACATCTGGCTCGATCCCGCACCCGACATCGCGGCGTGCCGTGCGGTGCTGGCTGAACTGGCATGCCGTCGACCAGCCACCCTCGCCCTGCCGCCGGAATGCCCGCTGCCGGAGCGCCAATATCTCCCCTCGCTCGCCCTGCGTATCTTCGGCGAGGGTCCCGAGCCCGAAGCCTTGTCGAACCTCGCGGCGGCGGCGGGCTTCGCGGTTGAGCGCCTCGGCCGGGAGCAATTGTCACTGGGCCAGCCATCCGCCTTGCCGGCCGCCGATGCCTGGACCGCGGTGGTGCTGCTGTTCCACGACCACGAATGGGAAGCGGCGCTGCTGGCCGAAGCGATCGCCAGCCCGGCGTTCTACATCGGCGCGCAGGGTGGCGCAGGCGCCAGGGCGGCGCGGCACGCCCGGCTGCTCGCCGACGGGGCGAGCCATCAGCAACTGGCGCGCGTGCGCAGCCCGATCGGGGCGGTCGCGGGCTGCCGCACCCCCGAGACGCTGGCGCTGTCGATCCTGGCCGAAGTGGCCGGTGCCTATGAGCAATTGCACGCCGCCGCTTGATCCCGATATCGCGATCGTCCTGCTCGCGGCAGGCCGCGCGCGCCGTTTCGGTGGCGACAAGCTCTCCGCGCCATGCGCCGGGATGGCGCTCGCCCTGTGGGCGATGCGGGCCGCAGGAGAAGCTGGCTTCGCGACCCGGTTGATCGTCGTCCAGTCTCCGGCCCCAGCCTTCGCGGTGGCAGACGGCTGGACGATCGTGGAAAATCCCGCGCCCGAGGACGGGCTGGCAAGCTCGCTTCGGATGGGAGTTCGGGCCGCAGCCTCGGCGCGGCGGATAGTGGTCGCGCTGGCGGACATGCCGCTGATCGAAGCGCGTCATCTGCGCGCGCTCGCGCTGGCGGACGGCAGCGTCTTTACCGCCTACCCCGGATGGCGCGCCGGGGTGCCTGCCGCTTTCCCCGTCGCCATTTTCCCCCGGCTGCTCAGCCTTGAAGGCGACCGCGGTGCCATGGCGATTGCCGCCGCCATCGCGCACACCACGCTCGACCCCGACGATCCGCGCAGCCTGATCGATGTCGATACGCCCGCCGCGCTGGCCGCCGCGTCAGCGCAGCTCGCCCGGCGTCGCCGCTAGCAGCGCCAGCAGCGCGAAACTCGCCAGCCAGTGCTCGCCCATATAGTCGCCCGCCACATGGGGTAGCGCAGCCTCGAGATGGCGGTCGGCGAGATCGCGCAGACGGTTGGCGCGGTCACCGCGCCCCAGGCTCTGCGCAATCTCCGACAGGCACCAGCTGCGGCTGAGGTTGAGCCCATCGAGATGTGCGATCTTGCCGTCGCTGCGGTCGGAAACCGTGACCGGCTGGCACGCCGTCTCCAGCCACCCGCCTTCGGGGAGCACACGGTGCAGCCAGCGTGCGAAACCGCCCCGATCGAGCGCCCGGCTCATCAGCAGCGCGGCGGTCAGGACCGGCGAGAGGAATTCATCGCCCCCCGGCTCCCACCCCGCATAGGCTCCGCGATCGGCAAAGGCAGCGTGCGACCAATCGTCGATCGCCGTCAGCAGCGCGCCATCGTGGATCGCGGCCCATTCGCGCGCGAGGATTAGCGCGAAACTGGTGTTGTAATGCGTGCCCACCGTGATCGGATAGGTCAGCAGCGGCAGGAAATCGGTGAAACGCGCGGCGAAGGCTTGCGCAAGCGGGGCCAGCCGGTCGCCCCAGGGCCGGTCATCGTGGCGGGTCGCCTCGAGGTGAAGATACAGCAGCCAGCCCCAGCCATAGGGTCGTTCGAACCCGCGCGCCGAGGGCCGTTCGAGATAGGCCAGCTCGGCGGCCAGCTTGTCCGGGGTGAAGGTCGCGTCCGCCAGCGCCGCGATCTCCGCCGCTTCCGGCATGTCAGGGAACAGCCGCCGCAAGGTGAGCAGCGTCCACCAGCCATGGACGCTGCTGTGCCAGTCGAAACTGCCGAAGAACACCGGGTGCAGCACGCGCGGCGGCAGGACATCCCCGTCCCCTTCCATCACATGGTCGAGCTTGTGCGGGTATTCGCGCGCCACATGGCCGAGCGCGATGCGGGCGAAGCTTTGGGCGATATCTTGGGTTAATGCGGTCATCGGAAAGCCAGGAAATAGATGATGGCGACATTGCAGGCGAACAGCGGGATGGCGGTTCCCGCCTGCATGCGGATCACGCCGTTCTGGCTTTTGAGTTCCAGCAGCGCGGCGGGGACGATGTTGAAATTGGCCGCCATCGGGGTCAGCAGCGTGCCGCAGAATCCCGCCAGCATCCCGACCGCCCCGATCACTGCCGCATCGCCGCCATAGTGGCGGATCAACACCGGAATGCCGATCGCGGTCGCCATCACCGGGAAGGCGGCAAAGGCATTGCCCATGATGATCGTGAACAGCGCCATCCCGCCACAATAAAGCAGCACCGCCAGCAGCACGCTGCCCTGCGGCATGATCCCGCCGGCAAGCGCGCCGATGACATTGCCGACGCCCGCCGCCGCGAACAGCGCGCCGAGCGCGGCCAGCATCTGCGGCAGCACCGCGGCCCAGCCGATCGAATCCATCAGCCGCCTGCCCTCCTGCATCGGCGCGGATATCGGCGGGCGCAGCCAGGCATGGCACAGCGCCAGCGCCAGCAGCACGCCGACGCCGAACAGGATCAGCGTTTCACGCTTGGGTTCGAACAGTCCCCACTGCCCGACCGGCGAGTAATTGTAGAGCAGCGTTCCGACCACAGCCGTCAGCGGGATGGCGAGCGCGGGCACGAAAAGCCGGTTGCCGAAACGCGCCGCCAATTCCTCGCGTTGCTGCGGGGTGGTGGTCGGCGGATCGCTGCGCCCCAGCCCGCCGAAACCGGCAATCGCCACCAGCGCGAGTACCAGCACGCCATTGGCGAGATCGGGCAGATGCGATCCGAACAGGAAGCTTGCCGACAGCAGTCCCCAGAAGGCGGCATTGCCCCACCGCTTGCGGTTGTTGTGGTCGCGCGCGCTCATCACCGCCCAGACCGCGAAAACCAGCCCGCTCAGCCCATAGAGCCATTCGAGCGTGATCATGCGCTGTCACCTGAACGCCGACGGCCCAGCCTGCGTTCGAGCAGG
>JAJXVK010000019.1 GCA_021782155.1 Pseudomonadota bacterium | reverse complement strand
TTCGCGGGCGGTTCGGCCGAGGGCATTCCGGTGCCTGGCGAGGACGAGATGATGCAGGACGATCCCAAGGATGCCGACGTGGTCGCGCAGATTCGCGAGCTGATCGACACGCGCGTTCGCCCGGCGGTGGCGAACGACGGCGGCGACATCGTCTACCGCGGCTTTCGCGAAGGCGTGGTCTACCTGAAGATGCAGGGCGCCTGCTCGGGCTGCCCTTCGTCGACCGCCACGCTCAAGCAGGGCATCGAAACGCTGCTCAAGCACTACGTCCCCGAAGTATCCGAAGTCCGCGCCGCCTGACCGGCGCGCTTCCTCAAGCCAGGCGAGACCCGAAAATGGCCGAACCGCTCGACGCCCACGCGCTCGACCAGCTCTTCCGCACCGCGCGGACCTACAACGGCTATCTCGACAAGCCGGTCGGCGAAGACCAGCTGCGCGCGATCTGGGACCTGATGAAGATGGGGCCGACCTCGGCCAACCAGCTGCCCGCGCGCCTTGTGTGGTGTGTCAGCCAGGAAGCCAAGGACAAGCTCGCCGCGCTTTCGGGCGGGACGAACCCGGACAAGATCCGCAAGGCGCCGGTGACCGTCATCATCGGTATGGACCTCGACTTCCACGAGCACTTGCCCTGGCTGTTCCCGCACACCAACGCGAAGGCGTGGTTCGACGGCAACGAGCCGCTGCGCGAAAACCATGCCTTCCGAAATTCCTCGCTGCAGGGCGCCTATTTCATCATGGCGGCGCGCGCGCTGGGGCTCGATACCGGGCCGATGTCGGGCTTCAACAACGCGGCGGTGGACGAAGCCTTCTTCTCCGGCCAGCCGCGCGTGCGCTCCAATTTCATCTCGACGCTCGGCTACGGCGACCCCGCGACGATCTTCGAACGCAGCCCTCGGCCCGAATTCGAGAAATTCAACCGTATCGCCTGAGCGGTGAGCGGGGAGGGGCGCCTGCTGGTCATCGATTGCGCGACCGAAGCCTGCTCGGTCGCGCTGTTCGATGGTGACGGTACGCAACTTGGCGGCATTTCCGAAATGCTCGGTCGCGGCCATGCCGAGCGGCTGGTGCCGATGATCTCCGAACTTCCGGACAAGGGCCGCGCTGCGCGCATCGCGGTCGATGTGGGGCCAGGCAGCTTTACCGGCATCCGCGTGGGTCTTTCCGCCGCCCGGGCGCTGGCGCTCGCCTGGGACGCTGCGCTCGAAGGGTACGAGAGCCTGTCCCTGGTTGCTGCACAGGCGCGTCCCGGCAGACCGGATGGCGCGATTGATGTGATCATGACCGGCGGCCACGGAGAATGGTTCTTCCAGCCGTTCTCCGCTGAAGCAGAGCCGCTCGCGCCCGTGGCCTCGCTTCCTCCCGGTGAAGTTCTCAGGCGCTCGCGGGCGCCATGGGTGGCGGGGAGCCAGGCCGAAGCGGTGGCGGCGGCGCGATCCGGCGCGCGGGCATTGCCGGTCTGGCCCGATGCGCGTGCGTTCGTCCTGCTCGCGCCAGGTTCGGTCCGCGCCGACGTCGCGCCCAGCTATGGCCGCGCACCCGACGCCCGGCTTCCGGGTGGGCAATGATCGCGCCGACCGACGACATCGACCGCATGATGGCGGTGATGGAAGCGGCGTTTCCCCCCGAATACGGCGAGGCCTGGAACCGACGGCAGTTGGCCGACGCGCTCGTGCTGGGCAATTGCACTTATGGCCTGATCGCGCCCGACGGCAGCGACCCGGCCGGCGAAGGCGTTGCGGTAGTCGGCTTCTATCTCGCGCGCAGCGTGCTCGACGAGCGTGAATTGCTGCTGTTCGCGATCCACCCCGGACATCGGCGCAAGGGGCTCGGTCACGCATTGCTGCGCAAATTCATCGATACTGCGCGCGTCGACGGGATGCGCCGGCTGTTTCTCGAGATGCGACGGGGCAATCCGGCGGGCGCGCTCTATGCCGCGCATGGTTTCAGGATGGTCGGCCTGCGCCCTGCCTATTATCGCGCCGCCAATGGTTCGCGGCTCGATGCCGTCAGCCAGGAATTAGTCCTGTCCTGATCGGTTTCTTCATCCAGTCATTTGGACTTGTTCGATAACATTCCCAAATATTTACACCGAAACGGTTGTATATCCTGTATTGCCGCGTATATGGGATTCGACAAGTCCAAAGCATAATTGTTAGATGGCTGTCGCAGTTCGAAAATCCAAAAGAAGATTGGGGTCCATGAAATGAGCGAGGTAGAAACCGACATGCGCGAGACGCTGATCACCCTTACGTCTGATATCGTCGCGGCCCATGTGAGCAACAACAGCGTGGCGGTGGGTGACCTGCCGCTGTTGATTTCCAACGTCTATTCGGCGCTGGCCGGTCTTTCGGCCGACGAACCGGTCGAGGAGCCGAAGCCTGAACCGGCCGTTTCCATCCGCAATTCGGTCAAGAGCGACTACATCGTCTGCCTGGAAGACGGCAAGAAGCTCAAGATGCTGAAGCGCCACCTCGCAACGCGTTACAACATGACGCCCGACCAGTATCGCGCCCGCTGGAATCTTCCTGCCGACTATCCGATGGTCGCCCCGGCCTACGCCGAAAAGCGCCGCGATCTCGCCAAGAAGATCGGCCTCGGCCGCAAGCCCGGCGCCAAGCGTGGCCGCGCGAAGGCGACCGCCTGATCACATTCGCATAAACGCAATGGTTGAGGATTTGGCCCGCCGCTCTATGATCGGCGGGCCAAATTCATTTCGCGGACAGACCATTGCACCAGGCGATCGACATCGAAGCCCTCTGCGCGGAGCGCGGATTGCGCATCACCGAACAGCGCCGGGTGATCGCGCGGGTCCTATCGGACAGCAGCGACCACCCCGACGTCGAGAAGCTGCACGAACGCTCGGTGGCGATCGATCCGAAGATTTCGATCGCCACGGTATACCGCACCGTCCGCCTGTTCGAGGAAGCGGGCATCCTCGACCGCCATGATTTCGGTGACGGCCGCGCGCGTTACGAAGCCACGCCCGAAGCGCACCACGATCACCTGATCGACGTCGAGAGCGGCAAGGTCATCGAGTTCGTCGATCCCGAACTGGAAGCGCTGCAGCGGCAGATCGCCGAAAAGCTGGGCTATCGGCTCGTCGATCACCGCATGGAGCTGTTCGGCGTTCGGCTTGACCGCGAGGGCTGATCCCGCATTCCTGCGCGCCGAGGCCGCCGAAGGGCGGCCCGCGCCGATTTCCGTGTTCGGATGGACGCGGGTCATGTTGCGCGTTGCCGGGCTGGTCCTGGCGCTGCTGGTCCTTGTGCCGCTGCATTACCTCTACCGCGCCGTCCACTATGGATCGCCGTTTCCCAAGTGGTTCCTGTACATCGCCGCACGGCTCGTTGGCGCGCGGGTCAGGCGCCACGGCGTGCCGCTGAGGCGCGACGTCTTCTTCGTCGCCAACCACGTCTCGTGGGTCGATATCCTCGCTCTCGCCGGAGCGAGCGGCACGGCCTTCGTGGCCAAGGCCGAACTTCGCGCGGCGCCGGTGGTCGGCTGGCTCTCGACGCTCAACCGCACCGTGTTCGTTTCGCGCGAGAACCGCATGGGCGTGGCCGAACAGATCAACGCGCTGAAGGAGGCGCTGGCGGACAACTGGTCGGTCACCGTGTTCCCTGAAGGCACCACCACCGACGGGCAATCGCTGTTGCCGTTCAAGACCTCGATGCTGCGCGTGCTCGAGCCGCCGCCGCCGGGTGTGCTGGTCCAGCCGGTCATGCTCGACTACGGCGCGATTGCCGAATGGATCGGCTGGATCGGAGTGGAGAGCGGGCTCGACAACGCCAGGCGCGTGCTGGCGCGGCGCGGTTCGTTCCCGCTCGACATCCATTTCCTCGAACCGTTCGATCCGGAGCCGCATGGCGGGCGCAAGGGCATCGCCGCCGAAAGCCGCCGCCGTATCGAGGAAGCGCTGGTCGCCGCGCTTGGCAGGCCGCTCAGGCCGTTTGCCTACGACGTCGCGCCGGTGCGTTATGTACCGCCGCCATCGGGGGAACCCGAGCCGCCTACCGGAGAGCTTTGAAACCCGCGCCGTTTTCGCGTAAGCGCGCGCGAATGCGTCCCACCGATCCCCCCAGGACCTATCGCGTCAAGAGCTTCGGCTGCCAGATGAACGTCTACGACGGCGAGCGAATGGCCGAACTGCTCGGCGCGCAGGGCATGACCGCTGCGGGCGAGGGTGACAAGGCGGACCTCGTGGTGCTCAACACCTGCCACATCCGCGAGAAGGCGACCGAGAAGGTCTATTCGGACATCGGCCGGATCGTGAAGGACTGGGACCGCGACGATGGCTCGAGCCCGATGATCGCGGTGGCCGGCTGCGTCGCGCAGGCCGAGGGCGAGGAGATCATGGCGCGCGCGCCCAGTGTGAAGGTCGTGGTCGGCCCGCAGGCCTATCACCGCCTGCCCGAGATGGTCGCCGAAGCCGCCGCCGGGCGCCGCGCCACCGAGACCGACATGCCCGCCGAAGCGAAGTTCGCCGCGCTGCCCCGGCGGCGCAAGACCGGGCCAAGCGCATTCCTCACCATCCAGGAAGGTTGCGACAAGTTCTGCACCTATTGCGTGGTGCCCTATACCCGCGGCGCCGAGCTTTCGCGCCCCTTTGCCGACCTCGTCGACGAGGCGAGGTTGCTGGTAGAGGGCGGCGCGCGCGAGATCACGCTGCTGGGGCAGAACGTCAACGCCTGGGCGGGCGAGGACGCGAAGGGGCGGGCCGTCGGGCTGGCCGGGCTGGCCGAAGCGCTGGCCGGGCTCGCGGACCTCAAGCGCATCCGCTACACCACCAGCCATCCCGCCGACATGGACGAGGCGCTGATCGCGGCGCATGGCACGAACGCCAAGCTGATGCCGTTCCTCCACCTGCCGGTACAGGCGGGCAGCGACCGGGTCTTGAAGGCGATGAACCGCAGCCACACGGCGGACGGCTACCTGAAGCTGCTCGAGCGCTTCCGCGCCGCGCGGCCCGACATCGCGCTGTCGGGCGATTTCATCGTCGGCTTCCCCGGCGAGACCGACGCCGAGTTCGAGGACACGCTGCGCCTGATCGACGCGGTCGGCTATGCGCAGGCGTTCAGCTTCAAGTACTCGGCGCGCCCCGGCACCCCCGCCGCGAGCATGGACGGGCAGGTTCCGGCAAGCGTGATGGACGAGCGCCTCCAGCGCCTTCAGGCCGCGCTGGGCCGCGACCAGCTGGCGTTCAACAAGGCGTCGGTGGGCAAGACATGCGAGGTGCTGGTCGAGCGCAAGGGCAAGCACCCGGGCCAGTGGCTGGGCAAGTCGCCGTGGCTGCAATCGGTCCACTTCACCGGCGAAGCCGCGATCGGTGACCTCGTTCTGGTGGAGCTCGTCGAGGCGGGGCCGAATTCGCTGTCGGCCCGCCTCGCGCCCCGCGATCAGGCGTAACGCACGACCGTCGCGTTGGGGCTCGCGTTGGCCGGGGGCGGCTTCACCGCGACCGTGCCGTCATTGTCGCCATCGGCGTCCCTTGCTTGGGTGACGGGGTGCTGGACGGCAGGGCGAGCGGCGGCGACCGCAGCCATTGCGGACGAACCACCTGAGACATTCATGACATGATCCTTTCCGTTTGCCAGTGGGCGGCGCAACGCAGAACGGGACCGCGGCAGGGAATTTTAATCGGGAATCTCGCATGTTACGAGCTTGTAATGTGCCTGATGCAGCCGGTTGCTTGCGCGGCCGCGCCGCTGCCACGGCAAAGGCCCCGGACGCTCCGGGGCCTTCGTCGCTCCGCAATCAGGCGCTCCTAGAAGAAGAAGCTGGCGAAGACCTGCAGCACGGTGCCGTTGCGGATGTTGATCAGTACCACGTCGTTGCCATAGCGCACCCAGCGATGGCCATAACCTGGCGGCGGCAGGCGATAGCGCGTGTAGTCGGGGAGCCAGTATTCGCGCGCATAGTAGGGCGGGGCGAAGCGGTAGCCGACCGCCACGGGTCGATAGCGATAGCCACGCGGCCCGCGATAGTCCGGGCGGCGATAGACATCGCGGTGGCTGTCGCGATAGTCGCGCCAGTCCTCGCGCCGGTCGCGCCGGTCGTCGCGCGCGTCCCTGCGGTCGCGGCGCGCTTCGGCAACGCGGCGATCATGCGTGTCGCGCCGCGCCTCGTTGCGGTCGTGGCGGTAGTCGCGCTGGTCGTGACGCGCCTCGCCGGGTCCCTGGGCGCTGGCCGCCACCGGGACCAGCATCGATGCCGCCATCGCGGCCATCAGCAGCTTTCGCATGTCTGTCGTCTCCTTGGTCGGGAACCGGCCTGGAACCGGTTCCTGCGTATGGTGCCTGCGCCATGCCGGTTGAACGCTACACGAACCCTTACGTCAGCAACGCGTCATCATTGTCGCGGGTTTCTTGCGATCCGACGGGCGCTGCATGGCTTGCGACGAGCGGTCGAGGATGGAACTGGGCTGTGGATTGAGACTTTTGTGACGCCGAAACGTGCCGTCGCCCGCTTGCGCCCGGGTCAAGGCGGCCTATCTTGATCCTTGCCGGCCGCGCATCGGCGCGCGGCCGAACGAAAGGAGCAAGTCACCAGCTCTCATGGCTCGCAAGCAAGCCCGCGCCCACGATGACGAGGCGCAGACCCTTCGCCCCGATGCCCCTCGCCGGGCCCGTGTGGAGGTCATGTTCGACGAGCCCGCCGTGCTCGGCGCGCTGTTCGGCCAGTTCGACACCAACCTGGTGCAGATGGAGAACAGGCTTGGCGTCTACATCGCGGCGCGCGGCAACCGTATCCAGATCGAAGGGCCCGAAGAGGCGGTCGCCCGCGCGCGCGACACGCTGCGCGGCATGCACCAGCGGCTGATGCAGGGGCAGGAACTCGATTCCGGAACAGTCGAATCGCTGATCGCGATGTCGAGCGAGCCGACGCTCGAAGGCATCATAACCGGAGAGACCGGCACCCCGCCGATCATGATCCGAACGCGCAAGAAGACGATCGTGCCGCGCTCGGCGATGCAGATCGAATACATGCGGGCGCTGGCGCGCGACGACATCATCTTCGCGCTCGGCCCGGCGGGCACCGGCAAGACCTACCTCGCCGTGGCGCAGGCGGTGAGCCAGCTGATGACCGGCAGCGTCCAGCGCCTGATCCTCAGCCGGCCGGCGGTCGAAGCGGGCGAGAAGCTCGGCTTCCTGCCCGGCGACATGAAGGACAAGGTCGATCCCTACCTGCGCCCGCTCTACGACGCGCTCTACGACTGCATGCCGCCCGAACAGGTCGAGCGGCGGATCGCCAGCGGGGAGATCGAGATAGCCCCGATCGCCTTCATGCGCGGGCGCACGCTGGCCGACGCCTTCGTCATCCTCGACGAAGCGCAGAACACCACGCGCGAGCAGATGAAGATGTTCCTCACCCGCTTCGGCCAGAACAGCCGCATGGTGATCTGCGGCGACCCCAAACAGGTCGACATTCCCGGCGGCGACCGGATGAGCGGGCTGATCGACGCGGTCGAGCGGCTCGAGGGCGTGGACGGCATTGCGGTGACGCGCTTCTCCAGCGCCGACGTCGTGCGCCACCCGATCGTCGGGCGGATCGTCGACGCCTACGAAGGGAAGCCCGGAGGCCACGCGGCTTGACCGCGCCCACGCTCGAAATCGACGTCGATCCGGTCTGGGGGCAGGAGAGCGACTGGGAAGCGCTTGCCAGTCGCGCTGCCGGCGCCGCCGCGCAAGTCGCTCCCGAGCTCGCGCACGAGAACCTGCTGGTCAGCGTGGTCTTCGCCGACAACGACGAGGTGCATGAATTGAATCGCCAGTGGCGCGCCAGGGACAAGCCGACCAACGTGCTCTCGTTCCCCATGCTCAGCCGCGAGGAAGTGCTCCACGCCGCGCAGGACGAAGGCGCGCCGGGGATGCTCGGTGACCTGATCCTCGCTCGCGGCGTCTGCCTGCGCGAAGCGGGCGAGAAGGGTATCGCCGCCGAGGACCACGCTGTCCACCTGATCGTCCACGGGCTGCTTCATCTTGCCGGCTACGATCACGAGACCGGCGAGGCCGACGCCGAGGAAATGGAAGGCCTGGAGCGCAAGGCGCTTGCGCTACTGGGCCTGCCGGACCCATATGGCGGTCCGGTGGAAAACTAGGGGTAAGACAAGGCAATGGCCTCGCATGGCCACAACGGCGATCCGCATTCCGGAGACTCGGACAGTAGCAGCGGCCTGCTCGGCGTGCTCCGCACGCTTTTCGGGCGGAGCGACGGCGACCAGTCGCTGCGCGCGCAGATCGAGGAAGCGATCGACGAGCACGAGGGCGAACCCGGCAACGCGCCCGGCGCGGGGCTGGCGGGCGACCTCTCGCCGATCGAGCGGCAGATGCTGCGCAACCTCCTGCACTTCAGCGAGCACGATGCCGACGACGTGGCGATCCCGCGCGGCGAGATCGTGGCGATACCGGCGTCCGCCAGCTTCGAGGACGTCGTTTCCGCCTTTGCCGAACATGGCCACAGCCGCCTGCCGGTCTACGGCGAATCGCTCGACGAAGTGGTGGGCATGGTCCACATCAAGGACCTGTTCCCGATCATCGCCGGCATGGCGCTGAACGGGAAGGCCCCGCCCAGGGACTGGTCGAACCTGATGCGCCAGCCGCTGTTCGTGCCGCAGGCGCGCGGCGCGCTCGACGTGCTGGCCGACATGCGCGCGCGGCGCACGCACCTTGCCGTGGTGATCGACGAATATTCGGGCACCGACGGGATCATCACCTTCGAGGACCTCGTCGAGGAGATCGTCGGCGATGTCGAGGACGAGCACGACGATGCCCCCAAGGCGCTGCTCGTGCCGATCGACGGCCAGACCTGGGATGCCGACGCGCGCTCCGATCTCGACGACGTGGCCGAGACGATCGACCCGCGCCTGGCCGAAGTCGAGGAAGACGTCGACACGCTGGGCGGGCTTGCCGTCGTGCTCGCGGGCGAAGTGCCCGAAGTCGGCCGCGTGCTCGAACACCCCAGCGGCTGGCATATCGAGGTCACCGGCGGCGACGACCGGCGGCTCACGCGCCTGCGCCTCCACGCCCCGCGCGGCGAACTGGAAGGCGCCGAGTGATCCGCCGCCTGCCGCCGCTCCGCTCGCTCGAGGCGTTCATCCGCGTCGTCCGTTCCGGCTCGGCCAAGACCGCCGCGTCGGAACTCGCGCTCAGTCCCTCGGCGCTGTCGCGGCGGCTCGCCGCGCTCGAGGATTTCGTGGCCAAGCCGCTGTTCGAGCGGCGGCACCAGTCGCTGAAGCTCACCGAAGAGGGCCAGCAGCTCTACGATGCGGTGGCGCCGCTGATGGACGAGATGACCGACCGGATCGACCGGCTGGTCGATACCGGCAAGGTCATGCGCCTGCGCCTCGGCGTGCTCCCCTTGTTCGGCAGCCAGCGCCTGTTCCCGCGTCTCGGCGAGCTGAGGAAGCTGCACCCGCAGCTCCACATCGACATCGATTCCTCGCACCAGGGCGAGACCAAGCTCGGCGACACGATCGACGCGGCTATCGTTCTGAGCGAAGGGCCCGACCCGGCGCTCCACGCGGTCCAGCTCGATCACAACAGGGTCTATGCGATCACGTCGAAGGAGTTGGCAGCCGAACTGGGGCCCAAGCCCGACCCGGCCAGGCTGTCGAAGCAGACCTTCCTCGTCCACAACGACCTGCCCGCCAGTTTCGAGGCGTGGAAGCGGGCGCTGGGGCTAGAGGATCTCGAACCCGTCGCAATCGACCACTTCGATTCGGGCCAGATGATCCTCGAGGCCGCTGCGCAAGGCCTTGGCATCGCGATCATGCACGACGACCACTTCACCCGCGCCCATGATCCGCGGCTGGCGCGGCTCTATGACATCGAGGTGGCGAGCCCCTATTCCTACTGGTTCGTCTGCCGCCCCCGCGCCCTGCAGTCGCGCCCGGTGCGGCTGTTCCACGACTGGCTGATGAAGGCGGCGCTGTAGGGCGCGCGCCTGCTAGTGGATAGATTTTGACATTTGCATCCCCTGGCGGGTGGGATTGGCCTGCAAATGTCAAAATCGCAAAATCCACTCGAATCATAAGTTTCCAGTGGTCCGAAGCGATTCTGACATTCGAGCGCGACCGAGCCGCGGACGGTATCGAATGTCAGAATCGGACCACTAGTACCGTCCCCACACGAAGCGCGAGGACAGCGCGAAGTTCCACACCGAGCCGAGCACGATGCCCGTGATCACCGCGATCACGTCGTGGATGCCGATATCCTTGAGCACGGCGGCCGAGCCGATGTTGGTGAGCAGGCCCAGCGAGCAGGTCACCGCGAACTTGGCCCAGCCGCGCATCAGCGGCAGGAAGCCGCGCAGGCGCTTGTCCGAATAGGTCAGCTCGTTGTTGAGCACGAAGTTGAAGGTCATCGCGGCCACCGCGGCGATCGTGTTCGCCACGTTGAAGCGCACGCTTTCCGACCAGTTGCCGTAGACGAAACGCTCGCCGAACACGCCGTGGAGCATGACCCAAAGCACGCCGAGCTGCACGACCACGCCCATCGCGCCGACCGTGCCGAAGAGCGCGAAGCGCGTCGGAATCCAGCGCCCCAGCCACTTGTCGTAGAGCCCGACGAGGAACTCGAAGGCGACCGTCTGGTCCAGCTTGCTCTCGCCGTGCTGGCGCGCGGAGAAGTTCATCGGGAACTCCTTGACGCGCAGCGGCGTGTCGACCGTCGCCATGATGTCGAGCAGGATCTTGAAGCCCACGCCCGACAGGCGGTGCGCGTCGGCGCGCAGCGTTTCGGCGCGCAGCAGGAACATGCCGCTCATCGGATCAGACAGCTCGACGCCGGTCACCTTGCGCGCGATCGTGTTGGCGATGCCGCTCGCCTTCTCGCGCCTGGGGGCGTTCCACTCGCTGGTGCTGGCCCCTTCCGCGAAGCGCGAGGCAACCGCGATGTCGTAGCCCTCGGCATCGACCGCAGCGAGCATCTGCGGCAGCAGCGCCGGATCGTGCTGGAGGTCGGCGTCCATCACAGCGACATAGGGAGCGGCGGTGGCCAGCATGCCCTCGATCGCCGCCGAGGCGAGCCCGCGCCGGCCGATGCGCTGGATCACGCGGATGCGTGGATCGGATTGCGACAGGCGGCGGATCTCGTCGGAGGTGCCGTCCTTCGAGTTGTCGTCGACGAAGATGGCTTCCCAGGCGACGCCTTCGAGCGCGGCGGCGATGCGCTCGACGCAGGGCGCGATGTTGGCGCGTTCGTTGAGCGTGGGCAGGATGACGGCGAGCTTGATCATCGAATTGCTTCGTTCTTGACCGGTTTCAGGTGCGACAAGCGCGCGCCCTTACAACCTTGCAAGCACCGCGTCACCGATTTCCTTCGTGCCCATGGTGCCACCCAGGTCGACGCCACGCACACCGTCGGCGAGTGTCCGCGCCACCGCCGCCTCGATCCTGTCGGCCTGCGCCGCGAGTCCGAGCGAATGGCGCAGCAGCATCGCGGCCGACAGGATCGTCGCCATCGGGTTGGCGAGGCCCTTGCCGGCGATGTCGGGCGCCGAGCCGTGGATCGGCTCGTAGAGGCCAAAGGTGCCGTGCCCGGTCTGCCGCTCGCCCAGCGAGGCCGAGGCGAGCAGTCCGATCGAGCCGACGCACATGCTTGCCTGATCGGACAGGATGTCGCCGAACAGGTTGCCGGTGACGACGACGTCGAACTGGCCGGGCCGGCGCACCAGCTGCATAGCGGCGTTGTCGACGTACATGTGCTCGAGCGCGACATCGGGGTATTCCTTCGCGACTTCGACGATCACGTCTCGCCACAGCTGCGAGGTTTCGAGCACGTTGGCCTTGTCGACCGAACACAGCCGCCTGGCCCGGCCCATCGCTGCGCGGAAAGCCACATGGGCGATGCGGCGCACTTCGTTTTCGCTGTATGACATCACGTCGTAGCCCTCGCGCTCGCCACGGGCGGTCTGGCGAAAGCCCTTCTCGCCAAAATAGACGTCGCCGTTGAGCTCGCGCACGATGAGGAGGTCGATCGCGCCGGCGATCTCTGGTTTCAGTGCCGAATAGTCCTCCAGCCCCGCGAACACGCGCGCCGGGCGCAGATTGGCGAACAGGGTGAGTTCCTTGCGCAGGCCCAGGATCGCCTGTTCGGGGCGCAGGTGCCGTTCCAGCGAATCGCAATCGGGGTCGCCCACCGCGCCAAACAGGATCGCATCGGCCGCGCGCGCCACGTCGAGCGTGTCGGCAGGCAGGGGATGGCCATAGGCCTTGTAAGCCGCGCCGCCGACCGGGGCATCCTTCATCTCGAGCCCCGGAAGGTCGAGCGCTTCGATCACGCGGACGGCTTCGCGGGTCACTTCGGGGCCGATGCCGTCGCCGGGCAGGATTGCGATCTTCATGGTGCCTTGTGTTCCCTCAGTCAGTCCGCCGGAATGCGCTTCAGCCTCTCGAGCAGAATCGCGCGCGCCGCCATAACATCGCCGCGCCGATCGGCAAGCAACCGTCCCTCGATCGCCCGGCCTTGCCGTTCGAGCCGGGCAACCAGCGCCGCCCAGTCCTCGCCCGCCGGGGCGCGAGCGTCGAGCCCGTAGCCCACCTCGCGCATCAGCAGCGCCTCGTAGGCGGCGAGCGCCACGGCCCAGCCGCGAGCCGAGGGGGCGTGGCAGATCGCGTCGAGCAGCGCGGCGAGCGCTTCGTGGAGCGCGGGATAGGGGTGGCCTTCGGGCAGCGCGGCCGCGGTCAGCGCGCTGGCCCAACCGATCGCCGCGCTGGCCAGCGGCTCGCCGAGCCACGGACCCCGGCTCGCCACCAGTTCGATCCGCGCCGAGGGCAGGCGGCTGTCGCCGCGCGCCGAGATTTCGGCGTCGAGCAGGTTCCCCGGGATCAGCAGCGGCCGCAGCTGGCGTCCCCGTGCGCCCGCGACATAGGCGGCGAGCAGGCCGTGGTCCGCCGTCAGCAGCCGCACCACCGCGCCATGCTCGCCATGCGGGCGGCTGGCGCAGAGGATGGCGGGCGCGCGGATCAGCATCTCGCTCGATGTGGCGCGCGGAGCGGCTTTGGGCAAGCCGCCGATTCCACCATGGAATCGCAGGGCGATCTGCGATACCCTTGCGGCATGAAGGAGCTTTTCCAGCATGTGGCGATCACCCACGGCGTGACTGTGCGCGTCGCGGTCAATTTCCTGCCCGAACAGTCTCGGGTCGAGGCGGGCAAGTGGTTCTGGGTCTATCACATCCGCATCGAAAACGGTTCGGAAGAGGCTTTCACCCTCGCCACCCGGCACTGGCGCATCACCGACGGGCGCGGCACGGTCAACTTCGTCGATGGCGAGGGCGTGGTGGGAGACCAGCCGCGCCTCGAACCGGGCAAGAGCCACGATTATGTCTCGGGCTGCCCGCTCGGCACCTCGCACGGCAGCATGGAAGGGCACTACACCATGCGCCGCGACGATGGCACACTGTTCGAGGTGGCGATCCCCTTCTTCCCGCTCGCGGCTCCCGCGACCGCCGACTGAGAGCGCGCAGGCAATGAAGCGGACGCTCCTGCCGCTCAACGGGCTGCGCGTGCTCGATGCCGCCGCCCGCCACCTTTCATTCACCCGCGCCGCCGACGAGCTGGCGGTGACCCCGGCCGCGGTCGGACAGCAGATCCGCGCGCTCGAGGACCTGCTCGGCGTGGTGCTGTTCCGCCGCACGCCCAGGGGACTGGAGCTTACCGCCGAGGCCGAGGCCGGGCTCGACGCGATCCGCGAGGGCTTCCTGCGCTTCGAGGAAGGTGTGCAGGCGATCCAGGCCGGCCAGTCGAGCCACGTCCATACCATCGCCTGCCCGCGCGATTTCTTCGCCGCCTGGCTCGGCCCCCGGCTCGCCGCCTATCGCGGCGGCAACACGCAGATGCGCTTCGTGGTCGTGGGCGGGGACGAGGCGGTCGACTTCACCGAGGCCAACCTCGACCTCGCGGTGCGCTGGGCCGAAGGGCCGGGTGAGCTCGAAGGCGTGATGCTCGGCGAGCCGGCGATGGTAACCGTATCGGTTGCCGGAGCGGATCCGCAGGCGCCGTGGATCGGCTGGCCGGGCGACTCCGCTCCGGGCGGCGAAGGCCGCGAGCCGGCGATGAGCGTCGCCGACGCGGGCTCGGCGATCAGCGCGGCCGCCGCCGGACTGGGGCGCGCGAGGGTTCCCGCGCTGCTGGCCGAATCGGCGGTTGCCGCGGGCTTGGTGGTCGCCCGGCCGGCGGCCAGCGCCTGCCGCCGCGCCTACTGGCTGGTTGCTCCGCCGCCGCAATGGCGCCAGAAGAAGGTGCGCGCGCTGGTCGCTGCGCTCCTGCCGGGAATGGGTTCGAAATGACGGGCACTCCAACGCTTCATTAACGCCGATCCTTTAGTCCGTTCCCATGGGGACGGGGCACCTGCCGCACGAAAGAAAGCCGCGCAATCGCGCTGCGCACCGCTGTCCGTCGTTCGTGCGACGGCTGAGGGCGGGCTATCGCCAGCGCCGAGGCGACCACTTCACCATCGCCTATGCCGCCAACCTGTCGCAGCGCATTCCGCCACTTTACGGCCTGGTCCTGCTTTCCGCGCTGCTGCTGGAATACCGCTTTCAAGGCGACGCGCCGATCCTGCTGACTGTCGCCGTCCCGGCGATGGTTGCGATGTTCTCGCTGCAGCGCATGGTCCACTGGCTACCGCACCAGGTGGAGCGCCGCGACGTGGCGACATTGCGCCGCGACCTTGGCACCATGACCTGGTCGGGCGGCCTCAGTGCCCTTGTCCTGGTCGTCTGGGTCGTGGCGCTCTATCCCTATGGCAATGACGCGCAGAAGAGCCTGATCCACTATATCGTTTCAGTCGTGGGTTTCTGCGGGATTCTTTGCCTGGCCGAAGCGCCGCTGACCGCGCTGTTCTTCGGCATTGCGATCTCGCTGCCTTCGACCCTGTTCTTCATCACCCAGGGCCACCCCAACGCGGTGTTCGTCTCGATCGTCGAGGCGGTCGTAACGATCATGCTGCTGGCGGTCGCCAATGCGCACCACCGCGACTTCGTGAGGCTCGAACTCTCCCGCGAGAAGATCATCCGGCGCGAGCGGCAGGCTGCCCGGCTTGCCTCCGACAACCTTGCCAATGCCACCTTCGATGCGCTGACCGGGGTGCTCAACCGCCGCGCCTTCCTTGCGGCGCTCGAACGCGCGATGGACGATGCGGAGCAGTTTCCCTGGATCGCGCTGATCGATCTCGACGGTTTCAAGCACATCAACGACACTTATGGCCATTCCGCCGGCGATGCCGTGCTCAAGGCGGTGGCCGAGCGCATCGGCGAGCAGGACGGCGCGTTTGCCCATGGGCGGCTGGGCGGCGACGAGTTCGCGCTGATACTCGACGGCGCTTTGCCGCAGGACGAAGCGGTCGGTGCCATGAAGGCCCTGTCGCGGCGCATCGCCCAGCCGATCGCCGATCGCGACACGGTGCTGCGCCTTTCGGCCTGCATCGGCCTGAAGCGTACCGAGAAGCTCAATGTCACGGCCTGCCTCGAGCGAGCCGATTCGGCGCTCTACAAGGCGAAGGAGCTGGGTGACGGGGCGGTTTGCCTGTTCGAGCCCGACGACGAGGTCGCACTGGCCGAACGGGTGGCGATCACGCGCCGTTTCAATGCCGCTTCGTTGCCGGAATCGTTGCGGCTGCTCTATCAACCGGTGTGGGATATCGAGGACCAGCGCATCATCGGGTACGAAGCGCTGACGCGCTGGACGCCCGATGAAGGCGCGTCTTGGCTCTCGCCCGAAAAGTTCATACCGCTTGCCGATGCCACTGGCCGCAGCGACGAACTGACCCGCCTGGTGATCTCTCGCGCGCTCGAGGAATGCCGCGTGTGGGAGAACGGCCAGGTCATCTCGATCAATCTTTCGCCGCGCGACGTCCTGCGCGAAGGCGCGGCGGAGACGATCGGCGCGGTCGTGCGCGACGCCGGGGCGGTGTGCAGTGCGATCACCCTCGACGTGACCGAACGCGCACTGGTGCTCGATTCCCGGCGCGCCATCCGCAACCTGGAAGCGATGCGCGCGATGGGCTTCCGCATCTCGTTCGACGATTTCGGTGTCGGCGGGTCGAGTCTCGGCAACATCCACCGCCTGCCGCTCGACGTGCTCAAGATCGATCGCGCCCTGACCACTGTGCTGGCGAGCGACGCGGGTGCGCGGGCTATTGCCGGCACGATCCTGACGCTCGCCTGGCAGCTGGACATCGATTGCGTGATCGAGGGCGTCGAGACCGAGGCGCAGGCCGAAGTCGCCCGCGCGCTGGGCATCCGCTACATGCAGGGCTATCGCTTCGGCAGGCCGCTGCCGATCGCCGAGGCGATGGCCGCCGCGCGCCGCGCCGCCTGACTCTTTCCCTCGCGGTTCCACCGTGCCACAACCTGCTGCCCGACGTTCATTGACGGGCGCGCGAAGGGCGGGAGAAGCGCTTGAGCTGGAAAGCCGAAATCGAGGAACTGCGCGCCCGCGAGGCGATGGCCGAGCGGATGGGCGGCGCGGAGAAGGTCGAGCGCCAGCATTCGCGCGGCAAGCTCGACGCGAGGGCGCGGATCGCGGGGCTGGTCGATGCCGGATCGTTCCGCGAGATCGGCAAGATCGCGGGCAAGGGCTTCTACGGCGAGGACGGCGGGCTTGAGAACCTCGCTCCCTCCAACCTGATCTTCGGCCGCGCGAATATCGAGGGTCGCCCGGTGGTCGCCTCGGCCGACGACTTCACCGTGCGCGGGGGCGCTGCTGACGCGGCGATCCATCGCAAGTTCGTGATGTGCGAGCAGATGGCGCACACGCTGAAGCTCCCGCTGATCCGCATGATCGACGGCACAGGCGGCGGCGGCTCGGTCAGGACGCTCGAGGACATCGGCTCGACCTATGTCCCCGCCGTGCCGGGCTGGAGCCACGTGGTGAAGAATCTCGACACCGTCCCGGTGGTCGCGCTCGCGCTGGGCCCCACGGCTGGACTGGGAGCGGCGCGGGTTGTGGCGAGCCACTACTCGATCATGGTCAAGGGCCTCTCGCAGCTCTTCGCCGCGGGGCCCGCGGTGGTCGAGGCCATCGGCGAGCCGAGCGACAAGGAATCCCTGGGCGGCAGCGGGATCCATACGAGGAACGGCGTGGTTGACGAGGAAGTCGCCAGCGAACACGAAGCCTTTGCCCGCGCGCGCCGGTTCCTCTCCTACCTGCCGGGGCATGTGGGCGCGAAGGCCGCGCGCACGGTCGGCACCGACCCCGCCAGTCGCCGCGAGGATTGGCTGATCGGCGCGGTGCCGCGCGAGGGCAAGCAGGTCTATTCGATGCGCCGCATCGTCGAGGCTGTGTTCGACCATGGCAGCGTGTTCGAGATGGGCAAGTTGTGGGGCCGCGCCGCGATCACCGCCTTCGCCCGGCTCGAAGGCTGGCCCGTGGCGGTGCTCGCGAGCGATCCCTCGTTCCTCGGCGGATCGTGGGAAGCACGCACCAGCGAGAAGGTTGAGCGCTTCGTCAGGCTGGCGGACCAGTTCCGCCTGCCCATTGTCCACTTGGTCGACAATCCCGGCTTCATGATCGGACAGGCGGCGGAAAGCTCGGGCACGATCCGCTATGGCGTGCAGGCGATGAACGCGATCTACAAGGCCACCGTCCCGCTTGCGAGCGTGATCGTGCGCCGCGCCTACGGCATCGCGGGCAGCGCGATGAGCAATGCCGAGGAATTCCAGTACCGCTTCGCCTGGCCCTCGGGCGACTGGGGCAGCCTGCCGATCGAGGGCGGGATCGAGGTCGCTTACAAGGCCGAGCTCGAAACTGCCGAGGACTATGACGCGCACCTCTCGGCGATCCGCGACCGGCTCAACCGGGTGCGCTCGCCGTTCCGCACCGCCGAACGTTTCGCGGTCGAGGACATCATCGACCCGCGCGACACGCGCCCGCTGCTGTGCGAGTTCGCCGATCTCGCCTGGCGGATGCTGGGGGCGGAATGAGCGAATTCCTGCCCTTTGCCCAGCCGGACCGCCGTCTCGCGGGCACCGGGCTCGCCGTGTCGCGGCTTGCCTGGGGCATGTGGCGGCTGGTCGACGAAGGGCTGGGCGCGCGCGAGACCGCGAAGCTGGTCCATGCCGCGCTCGACGCCGGGATCACCCTGCTCGACACCGCCGACATCTATGGCTTCGACGGCAGCGGCGGGTTCGGCGGCGCCGAAGATCTGCTCGGCGAGGTCCTCGCGGCCGAGCCGGGACTGCGCGCGCGGATGGTGCTGGCGACCAAGGGCGGGATCCGTCCGCCGCTGCCCTACGACCAGTCGGGGGCCTATCTGGCGGGCGCCATCGACGCTTCGCTGCGCCGCCTGCGCTGCGAGCGGATCGACTTGTGGCAGGTCCACCGTCCCGACATCCTGACCCATCCGCAGGAACTGGCGCGCACCATCGACGACGCCTGTGCCGCGGGAAAGATCGGCGCGATCGGCGTCTCCAACTTCACGCCCCCGCAGATCGACGCGCTGGCGCGCTTCCTCGGCCGGCCGCTGGGAGCTACCCAGCCCGAGATCAGCGCCTTGCGGCTCGACGCCTTTACCAACGGCGAGCTGGACCAGGCGATGGCGATGGGGCTTGCGGTGCTGGCATGGTCGCCGCTGGGCGGCGGGCGGCTGCTTTCGCCCCGCACCGCGCGCGAGGTCGCCGTCGCCGACGCTCTCGACGCGGTGGCGCGCGAGCAGGGCGTGCCGCGCGCGGTCGCGGCGATGAGCTGGCTGATGGCGCACCCCGCCGGGATCGTGCCGATCGTCGGATCGCAGCGCGCCGGGCGGATCGCCGAAGCGGCGCGGGCGCTCGAGGTGCGCTGGACGCGGCGCGACTGGTATGCGGTCTACGTCTCGGCGCGGGGCGAGCCGCTGCCCTGAACCGCCCCCCCGCCCCAATCCTAGTGCATCATCACCTCGGCCACCGGGCGCTCGGCGCCGCGCGGGTGGATGCGGCGGAACAGTTTGCCGTTCTCGCTGAACAGCACCAGCAGCAGCGAGGCGATACCGCAGCCGACCAGCGCATAGGCCACGGGCCGCGCCGAGTTGTCGTAGGCCTGGCCGATCACGATGCCGAGCCCCGATCCGATCACCATGCGCAGGAACGCCTGCACCGAGCTCGCCGCGCCCGCGGTGCGCGCGAAGGGCTGGAGCGAGATCGAGCGGAAGTTCGCGCCGATGAAGCCGATCAGGCAGATGTTGAAGGCCATGATCGGCATGAACTGCCATACCGTCTGGTGCGGCAGCAGCGCGAAATGCAGTTGCAGCCCGGCGGTGGCGATGTAGACGAACAGCGCGGCGTGGCTCACCCGCCGCGCGCCGAAGCGTTCGACGATGCGCGAGTTGGTGAAGCTCGCCACAGCCATCGACATCGCCGTGCCGCCGAACACCAGCGGGAAGTACTCGCCCACGCCGAAGTGCTCGGCGACGAGCTGCTGCGCGGAGTTGATGTAGCCGAACAGCGCCCCGAACACGAGCGCGCCGCCGATGACATAGCCGAAGGCCTGGCGGTTCACCGCCGCGCGGCCCATGTTGATCGCGATGGTGGCGGGATGGATCGGCTGGCGGTGCGCCGGGTCGAGCGTCTCGGGCAGGCGCAGAAAGGCCCATGTGCCGATCGCCACCCCCATCGTCGCCAGCACCGCGAAGATCCAGCGCCAGCCCGCGAAGAGCAGCACGGTCTGCCCCACGCTCGGCGCGAGGATCGGCACGAGCATGAACACCACCGAGATCGTCGAGAGCATTCGCGCCATGCGGTCGCCGGCAAAGCGGTCGCGGATGATCGCGCCGGGCAGCACCGAAAGCCCCGCGCTGCCGATCGCCTGCAAGGATCGCAGCACCAGCAGCGCGTCGAAGTCCGTCACCAGCGCGCAGGCGAGCGAGAGCGCGATATAGGCGACGAGGCTGACGAACAGGATCGGGCGGCGGCCATAGCGGTCGGCCAGCGCGCCCGGCACCAGCGCGCCGAACCCCGCCGAGACGAGG
>JAJXVK010000018.1 GCA_021782155.1 Pseudomonadota bacterium | reverse complement strand
CGTCGCGCGCCTGCCGCGCCGCATCCAGCTGCGCGCGGCTGACGAAGCCCTTCGCGGCAAGCGCGGCGTAGCGATCGTAATCCTTCTGCGCCCTGGTGAGCTGCGCCGAGGCCGCCGCTTCGGCCGCGCGCGACACGTCGAGTTCGGGCTGGCGCTGGCGCTCGACGGCCAGGTCGGCGGCCTGCGCCTGCGCGGCGGCCACCTGCGCGGCAGCCTGCGCGGTAGTCGCTTCGGTCACCACGGGATCGATCTCGAACAGCGCATCGCCCACCTTGACGCTGGCGCCGCGGTTGGCCGCGCGGCTGGCGAGCGTGCCCGATACCGGCGCGGCGATCTGCAGCGGCTCGCCCTCGACATAGCCCAGCCAGCGCTCCTGCGTGTCGCGCGGCCACAGCCGCCAGCCGGCGAGTGCGACGACGGCGAGGATCGCCAGGACCAGCACGGGAATCGGCGGACGCTTCATGGCGTCGGCTCCTTTCGGGACAATAGTCCGTTGAATACCAGATCGGCGTGGGCGCGGGCCATCGCATCGAGATCGATCGGTTCGCCGCCCACTGGTTCGAACACCGCGCGCCACATCGCCGAGAGGAATATCCCGCCAATCACGCTGCGCGCGGCGTGGTGCGCGTCGGCGCAGGCGAACTCGCCGCGCGCGACACCCATCCGCAGCACCGCCTCGACCCGGTCGAGCACGCGCACGATCGCCTCGTCGTGGTAATAGCGCGCAAGTTCGGGGAAGTTCTGCCCTTCGCCCGCAATGATGCGCGGGACGAAGGCGAAGTCCGAACGGGTGAAGCGGACGAAGGCGGCAGCGATGAACATCCGCAGCAGTGCCGCGGCCGATTGCGTCTTGTCGAGTCCGGGCGGTTCGTCGGGAATGACGTCGGCAATCAGGCCGCCGACAAGGGCCGCGAAGATCGCCTCCTTCGAATCGAACTGGAGATAGAGCGCGGGCCGGCTGATCCCCACGCGCCTGGCGATATCGCCCATCCGCGCCGCCGCGAACCCGCGCGCGGCGAACTCCTCGCGCGCGGCGGCAAGGATCGCTTCGCGACGGTCTGGCGGGGTGACTCGCGGCATTGCCACATTAATGACTGACGCGTCAGTTATTATCAAGACGGGGTTGGCCTCGAACGCCCACTTGCCCTGCGCACGGCTCCGGTCCATAGGCGCGCGCAAACCCAGACATGACAGCCGCGAAAGGCAGCACGATGAAAGTCCGCGTCCACGTGAGCCTCAAGAACGGCGTGCTCGACCCGCAGGGCCGCGCAATCCACCACGCGCTCGAGGGGCTGGGTTTCCAGGGTGTCAATGACGTGCGCGCCGGCCGCCTGATCGAACTCGACATCGACGACGGCGTGACCGACGCCGACCTCGACGAGATGTGCCGCAGGCTGCTCGCCAACATGGTGATCGAGAACTACCGCATCGAAAAGGTCAGCTAAGCCATGAGCCTCAACGCCGCTGTCGTCACTTTCCCAGGGTCCAACTGCGACCGCGACATGGCGGTGGCGATCGAGGCTGTCACCGGTACTGCCCCGCACCGTGTGTGGCACGGCGACGCCGAGCTTCCCGCTGGGCTCGACTTTATCGCCCTGCCCGGTGGCTTCTCCTACGGTGACTATCTGCGTTCGGGCGCGATGGCCGCGCGCTCGCCGATCATGCGCGCGATTGTGGAGGCGGCCGAGCGCGGCGTGGCGGTGCTGGGCGTGTGCAACGGCTTCCAGGTGCTGACCGAATCGGGCCTGCTGCCCGGTGCGCTGATGCGCAATTCCGGCATCCGCTTTGTCTGCCGCGACGTGGCGCTGACGGTCGAGAACAACCAGTCGCTGTTCACCGCCGGCTACGAGGCCGAACAGCGCATCGTGATCCCCGTCGCGCACCACGACGGCAATTATTTCGCCGACGACGCGACGCTCGACCGCCTCGAAGGCGAAGGCCGTGTGGCGTTCCGCTATGCCGAACCGGTCAACGGCTCGGCGCGCGACATCGCCGGGGTACTCAATGACCGCGGCAACGTGCTGGGCATGATGCCCCACCCCGAACGCATGATCGAAGCCGCGCAAGGCGGCACCGACGGCCGCGCGCTGTTCGAAAGCGTGCTGAAGGGCCTGGTCGGGGTGTAAGCCGGAGCGTCCACGCGCTTTTGCCGAAGGCGGTGGCGAACGCCATCGCCGCCCGCCGGTCCAGCCTATCGACCTTGCGACAGCCCCGCCCGACCGGCGGACAAGCTACGCCGACTGCCGGATCACCGCCTGACTGAACAGCAGGCGCGCGTCCTGCGCGCTCATGGGGCGGCCGAAGTAGTAACCCTGGATCTTCTTGCAACCGAGGTCGCGCACCGTCTGGAGCTCGTCGAGGGTCTCCACGCCCTCGGCCGTGGTCGACATCTCAAGGCTGTCGGCCATCGCCACCACGGCGCGGATGATCGCCAGGCTTTCCGGGTTATGCCGCGCCGCGCCCTGCACGAAGCTGCGATCGATCTTGATGGTCGAGAAGCGCATCTTCCTGAGGTAGCCGAGCGAGGAATAGCCGGTGCCGAAATCGTCGAGCGCCACGCCGCAGCCCATCGCCATGATCTGCTCGAGCGTCGCCTGCGCGGTGGGGCCGTCGCGCACGAAGATGCTTTCGGTAACCTCGATCTCCAGCCGGTGCGGCGCGAGGCCACTTTGCGACAGAGCTGAAATCACCGTCGCGCCGAAGGCCGGTTCGAGCAACTGTTCGCCCGAGACGTTGACCGCGACCTTGACCGAATCGGGCCACTTGGTCGCCTCTATGCATGCGGTGCGCAGCACCCATTCGCCAATCGGCACGATCAGGCGGGTGTCCTCGGCCAGCGGAATGAATTTCGCAGGGCTGACGAACCCATGCTCCTTGCTGTTCCAGCGCAGCAGCGCCTCGAAGCTGACCACGTACTCGCCCAGCGCATCGACCACCGGCTGGAAGTTGAGCGAGAATTCGCCCCGGTCGAGCGCGCGGCGCAGCGACATCTCGAGTTGGCGGCGCTCTTCGGCATGGGCGTGGAGCGCAGGTTCATAGGTGAAGTGCTGGCCGCCGCCCTCGTCCTTCGAGCGATAGAGAGCGAGGTCGGCATTGCGCATCAGCGTCTCGACCGTCGCGCCGTCACGAGGGCCGACCGCTGAGCCGACGCTGGCACCGACATAAAGCGTGTGATGGTCGACCTCGTAGGGTGCCGACAGCGTTTCGATCACAGCCTGGGCGACGCGTTCCACCCGGTCATAGTCCGACGCATCGCGGATCACTATGGCAAACTCGTCGCCGCCAAGGCGGCCGCACAGTTCGTTCTGGGTCATCAGGACCTTGAGCCGGTCGGACACGCGCGCCAGAAGCTTGTCGCCCACCTGATGGCCAAGCGTATCGTTGACCGCCTTGAACCGGTCTAGATCGATCATCAGGAACGCACAGCGCGTGCGCCACTTCTCCGAATAGGCCATCGCCTCGCCAAGCGCTTCGGTGAGCTGGAGGCGGTTGGGGAGCTGGGTGAGCGTGTCGTAGCGGGCCAGGTAAGCGATCTTTTCGCTGTTCTCGCGCTGCTCGGTGACATCAGACCCGACCCCGCGGAAGCCGATGAAGTTCCCACTGTCGTCATACTTCGGCGAAGCGGACAACTCCCACCAGCGATGCTCGCCGTTCAGCGTGACGCGGACCAGCATGTTCGAAAAGCTTTCGCGTCGCTTGAGCTTCTCGGCGAGGCCATGGAGCGACGAATGGAAGTGGCCGCTTTCCCACGATGGGCCCGCGATCAGCTGGATCAGCGGCTGGCCATCGACGTCCTCGGGGTCCTGTCCCAGCGCGAAGGCGAAGCGGGGGCTGATGCTGCGCACGCGGCGCGAGGCGTCGATCTGCCACAGCCAGTCGGCCTCACCCTCCTCGAACTCGCGCAGCAGCAACGAGACGACTTCGCTCTTCTCGTTCATTCCCGCCTCGGCCACCTTGGCGCCAAGGAAGGTCCGCGCGGCATCGACCGCGCCGACACAGACGATGATGACGAAGACGGCCACGACATCGGCGGCAATGAAATTCGCATGCAGCAGGAAGGTCGCCATGCTGGCTCCGCCGACAATGGCGGCGAACAGCAGCGTGCCCAGTGGCACCGCGGCAAATCCCACCGCCATTCCGGTCATCAGCATCGCGGTCACGGTCCACAACGCCAGCCGGTCGGCGCTGTTGCCGAATTGGCCAAAAATGACGACCGGAATGGTCCAGACGAGCGCGGTAATGACCGTCGACATCGTCATCTGATGCACCTCGCTGCGCGAGATCCGGCGGCGATCGGCATCGTACAGCGTATGATCGAAGCGCGCTCCGGCGACGAGCACCGCCAGCAGCACTGCTGCCCATCCGGCCAGCAGCGCCATCGGAACGATCTTCACGAAGATATCGAGCACCAGCATCGCTGCCAGCCCGTGCGCCAGCAGCCGGGCCTTGGTCACGCGAACCAGGCTCGAGTACTGGAGGCCGCGCAGGCGCCCCCAATCCCCATCCGCCGGATCGGACAGACCGAGAACGGCCGAGGTCGAAAGCTGCTTGGGCAGCATGTTGGCGGAGACAGGCGCGTTCACGCCCGCAGCTTTATGGTTCAAACCTTTCCGAAGCGTAATCGCGGTGCCCGGCCAGGATGAATCTTTTGGCGAATTGCCGCCCGGATCCCGCCGCGCCGGCTACTCCACCGTGACCGACTTGGCGAGGTTGCGCGGCTGGTCGACGTCGGTGCCCTTGGCCACCGCGACGTGATAGGCGAGCAACTGCACCGGGACGGCATAGACCAGCGGCGCGATCAGCGGGTGGACCTGCGGCATCTCGATCGTGGCGAGACAGCCCTCGCCCGCTTCGGCCAGCCCTTCGGCGTCGGAAATCAGCACGATCTTGCCGCCGCGCGCGCGGACCTCCTGCATGTTCGACACGGTCTTCTCGAACAGCGGACCGGAAGGCGCGAGCACGATCACCGGGACGGCTTCGTCGATCAGCGCGATCGGCCCGTGCTTCATCTCGCCCGCGGCATAACCCTCCGCATGGATGTAGCTGATTTCCTTGAGCTTGAGCGCCCCTTCGAGCGCCATCGGATAGTCGGGGCCGCGCCCCAGATAGAGCACGTCGCGCGCGGGCGCGATCAGGTGCGCCATCGCCGCGATGTCGTCGTCATGGGCGAGCGCGGCGTTGATCGCTGCGGGCGCTTCCATCAGGTGCCGCACCACGGCCGTCTCCTCGCCCCGGTCCATGCGGCCCTTCCTGACCGCCAGGTGCGCGGCGAGCGCTGCGAGCACCGCGAGCTGGCACGAGAACGCCTTGGTCGAGGCAACGCCGATTTCGGGACCGGCATGCGTGGGCAGCAGCAGGTCGGCCTCGCGCGCCATCGAGCTGGTCGGCACGTTGACCACCACCGCGATCTTCTGCCCCTCGGCCCGCGCATGGCGCAGCGCGGCGAGCGTGTCCGCGGTCTCGCCCGACTGCGAGATGAACAGCGCCAGCCCGCCCGGCTCGAGCACCGGCTGGCGATAGCGGAACTCGCTCGCCACATCGATGTCGACGGGCACGCGCGCGAACTGTTCGAACCAGTACTTCGCCACCATGCCCGCATAGTAGGACGTGCCGCAGGCGACGATCGTCACGCGGCGCACGTCGGACAGGTCGAAGTCCATTTGCGGCAGGGTCACGGCCTGTTCGAGCTGGCGCAGGTAGCTGCGCAGCGTCTGCGCGACGACGATCGGCTGCTCGTAGATCTCCTTCTGCATGAAGTGGCGGTAGTTGCCCTTCTCGATCGCCGCGGCCGACACGCCCGAGGTGGTGACCGCGCGCTTCACCGGATTGTTCGCCGCATCGAAGATCTGCGCGCCCTCGCGAGTGATGACGACCCAGTCACCCTCTTCGAGGTAGGAGATCTTCTGCGTCAGGGGCGCGAGCGCCAGCGCGTCGGAGCCGAGGTAGGTCTCGCCCTCGCCATAGCCCACGACCAGCGGCGAGCCGAGCCGCGCGCCGATCAGCATGTCGGGAGCCGAGCGGAACGCGATGGCCAGCGCAAAGGCGCCGCGCAGCGTGGGCAGCACCGCCTTGACCGCTTCCTGCGGCGATGCGCCCTGCTCGACCAGTTCGGAGACGAGGTGCGCGACGACCTCGGTATCGGTCTGGCTCTCGAACGTGCGCCCGCGCGCCTCGAGCGCCTCGCGCAGCGGCTTGAAGTTCTCGATGATGCCGTTGTGGACCAGCGCGACTTCCTTGGTCGCATGCGGGTGGGCGTTGTTGGTGGTCGGTGCGCCATGCGTCGCCCAGCGGGTATGCGCGATGCCCACCGTGCCCGGCGCGGGATTGCGCGCCAGCTCGACCACGAGGTTGTTGAGCTTGCCCTCGGCGCGGCGCCGAACCAGCTCGCCATGATCGACCGTGCAGACGCCCGCGCTGTCATAGCCGCGGTATTCCATCCGCCTGAGGCCGTCGACCAGACGATCCGCGACCTGTTCCTTGCCGACGATGCCGATGATGCCACACATGCAACTTGTGCTTTCGCTAGAGGATATAGGGAACCCGGATGCCCGGCATGTTGACCGGGAAGTCCTTGGTATTTCGTGTGATGAGGATCGCCCCGTTAACCTGCGCTGTCGCCAGGATCAGAGCGTCCAGCAGCTTCATGCGGTGGCGGAAGCGAACGTCCGCGGCGGCGGCGGCAATGCGCCCGTCGACCTCGACCACCTCGAACGGCGCAATCAGGTCTCGAACGTGGTCGCGCGTCTCCAACGGCTCGCCCGCCAGAACCTCGGCCCATGCGATGCGGCTTATTCGGTGACGCGAATAGCGGCTCAGTTCCGCCTTCGCCGGCGGTCTACGATTAAGCCAGTCGATAATGATGTTTGTGTCGAAGAACGGATCGGACACGTACGATCACAAGTCTTCGTAAGGCGTGCGATCCTCTCGGATGGCGCGCTGGTATTCGACCCCGTCACCGATGTCGGTGCGATCCGCCCAATATCCATAGCCACGTTCGATCCATCTCTTCGAATCGGCCTTCTGCACCAGGTAAAGCTTCACCGCCTCGCGCACGAGCGCCGCGCGCGAAGTGCCTTGCTCGGCGGCGCGGGCATCAAGCCACTTGATGTCTTCATCGGGCAGGTCGGCGAGGATTCGGGTCATGTGATATCTGTATATCATATCATGATATCATTGCAAGCTCTTCAGGACAGCAGGTGCCTGTAGACGATGAACCCCGAGTTTTCGGCGAGCCGGTCGTAGACGCGCCGCGCAGTCTCGTTCGATTCGTGCGTCTGCCAATAGACCCGGCCCGCGCCCAGCGCCCCGGCTTCGGCATATATCGCCTCGATCAGCGTCCGCGCCACGCCCATACCGCGTGAACCGGGGGCGGTGAACAGGTCCTGAAGATAGAGCGACGGCTCGATCGCGGACGTGCTGCGGTGGAGCACATAATGCGCAAGTCCAACAAGGGCGTCACCGGTTTCGGCGACAAGCGCGTGGACCGGCTCGCAGGCGTCGAAGAAACGCGACCACGTCCGTTCGGTGACCGCCGCCGGGAGAGCGGTCGCGCCCTCGCGACCGTAGAACGCATTGTAGCCGTCCCAGAGCGGTGTCCATGCCTCCCGGTCGCCCGGGTGCAAGCGGCGGACAGTCAGGCTCATCCCTTCTTCGCTTCCGCCTTCTTCTTCTTCATCGCGTCGTGGAAGCGGTCGGCCCAGCCCGGCTTGGTGAGCTGCTCGGCGCGAACGAGGCGGAGTTCTCCATCCGCCACGTCGCGGCTGACCGCGCTTCCGGCCGCGACGATGGCGTCGGCACCGATCTTCACCGGCGCGATCAGTGCAGAGTTGCTGCCGATGAAGGCGCGCTCGCCGATCACCGTCTTGTGCTTGAAATAGCCGTCGTAGTTGCAGGTGATCGTGCCCGCGCCGATGTTCGCGCCCGCGCCCACTTCGGCATCGCCGAGGTAGGAGAGGTGGTTGGCCTTGGCGCCCTTGTGCAGCACCGCCTTCTTGACCTCGACGAAGTTGCCGACCTTGGCCTTCTCCTCCAGCACCGCGCCGGGGCGCAGGCGTGCGAAGGGTCCGACCTCGCAGCCGGTCGCGACGCTCGCGCCCTCCAGGTGCGAGAAGGCGCGGATCGTCGCGCCGTCGGCGATGGTCACGCCGGGACCGAAGATCACGTTGGGCTCGACCGTCACGTCACGGCCCAGCACGGTGTCGTAGCTGAAGAACACCGTTTCGGGCGCGCGCAGCGAGGCGCCGTCCGCCATCGCTTCCTCGCGCCGGAACTGCTGCCACTGGCGCTCGGCGGCGGCGAGTTCGGACCGGCTGTTGATCCCGGCGACCTCATCGGGATCGTCGGTCGTCACCACGGCGCAGGTCCCGCCGTCGGCATTGGCCACGTTGACCACGTCGACGAGGTAGTATTCGCCCGCCGCGTTGTCGTTGCCGACGCGCGCCAGCAGGGCGAACAGGTCCGCCGCGCGCGCCGCCATCAGGCCCGAATTGCACAGCCGGCAGGCTCGCTCGGCCTCGTTGGCGTCCTTGTGCTCGACCATCTTCCGGATGCGCCCGTCCTCGGCGATCACGCGGCCGTACTGCAGCGTGTCGGCAGGCTCGAACCCGAGCACGACCACGGCAGGCGAGTCGTCCGCGTGGAGCCGCTCGATCATCGCGCGCATCGTCGCCGAGCGCACGAAGGGCACGTCGCCGTAGAGCACCAGCACGTCTCCGTCGAAGCCCGCCAGCGCGGCTTCTGCCTGCTGCACCGCGTGGCCGGTGCCGAGCTGCGGCTCCTGCACCGCGATCACGGCCTTGCCGCCGACGGCAGCCTCGAGCTGCTCGCGCCCGTGCCCGGCGACAACGACCTGCCTTTCCGCCCCCAGTTCCTCGACCGAGGCCATCAGGTGGAGCAGCATCGCGCGGCCGGCGATGGGGTGGAGCACCTTGTGCAGGTCGCTCTTCATCCGTGTGCCCTTGCCCGCGGCGAGGATGACGACGGCGAGCGGTCGGGCGAGCGGAGTCGGGGTCTGGGTCATGGCGGGGCTCATGCCAGCAATTGCTTGCCGATTCCACAAGCAGGCGGCAGATGGCCACACCAATGCCAAACTTCCCCTTCGACATCGTCGGTTTCGACCTCGACGGCACGCTGCTCGACACGAGCGGAGACATCGGCGCCGCGCTCAATCATGCGCTGACCACGGCCGGGCGGCCGGCGGTTCCGCAGGCTGACGTGCCGCGTCTGATCGGCGGCGGTTCGGGCCAATTGCTCCGCACGGTGCTGGGCGAAGGCGCCAGCGAGGCGGAATTCGTGCGGCTGCAGGACGTGCTGCTCGAATTCTACGCCGACAACATCGCCCGCCACACCCGCCTGTTCCCCGGCGGCGAGGCGATGCTCGACGCGCTGGCCGCGCAAGGCGTGACGCTGGCGGTCGCGACCAACAAGATCGAGGCAAACGCGGTGCGCCTGTTCAACGAACTTGGCCTGCTCGACCGATTCGCCTGCGTGATCGGCGGCGACACGCTGGGGCTCGCGCGGGCGAAGCCGAAGCCCGACATGCTCCACGAGATGGTCGCGCGCTGCGGCGGCGGGCGCGCGGCCTTCGTCGGCGACACCAGCTACGACGTCGGCGCAGCCAAGGCGGCGGGCATGCCGGTGGTGGCGGTGACCTTCGGCTATCACGACCACCCGCCCCACGAACTGGGCGCCGACGCGACGATCGACCACTATGACGAGCTGATCGCCGTTCTGGCCTCGCTCTAGTGCCGGTTGCGCCCGCCCGCCAGTCGTGGCATCGGCGCCCCACATTAATCGCCCGGTTAGGGGCTGGAGCAGGAGTTTCAGAGCATGACCATCAGCTTCGAGAACAAGGTCGCCATCGTCACCGGTGCGGGCGGCGGCCTCGGCCGTGAATATGCGCTCGGGCTCGCCAGGCGCGGCGCGAAGGTCGTGGTCAACGACCTCGGCGCCTCGCGCGACGGCACCGGCCATTCGGACGCCGCGCTGAAGGTGGTCGAGGAAATCAAGGCGGCCGGCGGCGAAGCGATGTCGAACGGCGGCTCGGTCACCGAGTACGAGCAGATGGTGGAAATGGTCGCCAGGGCCAGGGAAGCCTGGGGCGGCGTCCACATCCTCATCAACAACGCCGGCATCCTGCGCGACAAGAGCTTCGCCAAGATGGAGATGCCCGACTGGAAGGTTGTGGTCGACGTCCACCTCAACGGCACCGCCAACTGCACCAAGGCGGTGTGGGACCTGATGCGCGAGCAGACCTATGGCCGCATCCTCAACACCGCGAGCTCGACCGGGCTCTATGGCAACTTCGGCCAGGCGAACTACGGCGCGGCCAAGCTGGGCATCGCGGGCCTCACCAAGACGCTGGCGCTCGAAGGCGCGAAGTACAACGTGCGCGTCAACACGCTGGCCCCCGTCGCCGGCACGCGCATGACCGAGGACCTCGGCATGCCCGAGGCCTTCTTCAAGGCGCTGGCGCCCGAGAACGTCGCGCCGATGGCGCTGTTCCTCGTCAGCGAGGACGCGCCGACCAACATGATCTGCGGCGCGGGCGCGGGCGCGTTCCACGCGGCCTACGTCACGCTGACGCCGGGCGTCGCGCTGCCGGCGGACGAGCGCACCCCCGAAGGCATCGCCGCGCACTGGGACCAGATCATCGACCGCACCGGCGAGATCGTGCCCCAGTCGGGCGCGGAGCAGAGCCAGGTGGTGATGGCGGCGCTGGCCAGGATCGGCGGGCTGGGCTGATCCTTTCGCCGCTCTGCGGGATTCGGAACCGCGCGGAGGGCCTGCCTTCCGCGCGGTTTTACTTTGGCGTACCGACTCCGCTCCGCCCGCTCGCCGCGCAACATTCTTGCGAAGTTGACGGAGTGGACGGTGTCCTGGGGAATAATCGGTTTCGATCAGTCCGGGGCGATTGATCGAGGTGGTCGATTTGAAGCGGGGCGGACGGGCGGCCATGCGCCGAGGCTAGCCGGGGTGCCGTGCTGTAGGACAGCGTATTTCGCAAATGACTGCAATGTCCGGTTTCGGGAATATCCTGCGAGACGGGGAATGGCCGGTTTTAGGGGGGAGCGGACGTTTGGGCTGACCGCTTTTATGGCTCAGCGAGAAATGCCGCCGAAGCTGGGACGGGCGGAAGTTGAGCGACAACTCGGCGAATCAGGTGTTTGGCATTTTCAGCACCAAAGCCTTTGCACTCGGGTTGGAAAACAAATGCCCCTCCAACCTTCCCTCTTTCGAAGCTGACATTGCTCCATGTCCGAGAGTCATTCACGAAGGCGCAACCCAAAGGGATGGCGTAGGGAAACTCATTTGAGAGTGCCTGCGGTCGCAATCGCGCCAGGGCGCGTCGGATCTGCAACTGCTCCTGAATGGCAAGCTTTATGGTCGAACGAGAATCGACCAAGTGCTCGTCCACCCCACCAAAACAGCAAACCACATGATCCCTTCCCTTCTCGATAGTCAGAGCGCCATCGGGTTGAAGCGAATATGACAACGTTTCGGGATAGTCCGTTCCGTTCTCTTTTCGAAACGATAGCGTGATCGTTTCCAGTCCCAACTCGGAATCGCTGGGTATATTCCAGTTTCCAACAAGACTTTTCCGAGAATTGTCTGAGCAGCCGCCCAAGGCGCAGAGCAGCAATATACCTGTCTGTATAACTCGCGCGGTCATTCCTCAAATTTGCATAGGGCTGGGACGTCCGCAATGTCGGCGTGTCCCGACAGTCCGCTCGTCACGCTCAAAGCGCGAAAACCAGCCCTACCCTTCCACCACCTTGAGCAGCTTGCGCTCGATCGGGAACAGCACGCCCGCCAGTTCGTGCCCGCGCTTGAGCACTTGCCCGGCCTCGCCGTAGAGCGCCCACATCCCTTGCCGCCCACGCAGCGCGGGGCGTTTCTCGATGCGGGCGCTGGGGCGTTCAGCCGTGCGGCGGAAGGCGCAGAAGCTGGCCGCGTCCTTGCCGAAGTCCATCGCGTAGTCGCGCCACTGCCCGGCGGCGACCATGCGGCCGTAGAGATCGAGGATCCTCATCAGCTCCACGCGCTCGAACGCCACCTGCAAGGGCGTGCGCGTGAGCGGGAATGCGACGATGGTGGCGGATGCCCCGGCGGGCTGGCTGGGCTCGCCCGCGCGCACTCTCAGCCCCGCGAGCGCCTGCGACCGCCAACCGCGGTCGGCGCGGGCCTGGGATCGTCACCGGGCCTGGCCGCCTCGGCCAGCGCGGCGACCTGCGCCTTGAGCACCGCAAGCTCGGCCTCGAGCTGGTCGACGCGCGCGCCGCTGCCGGCGGGCTCGCACGGCTCCTTGCACGGGGTGCCGTAGGGGATGAACTCCTTCGCCCATTCCTCGACCGGGACCAGCGTGGAGCGCGCCTTCAGCCCGATCATCGTCGCGCCTTCGGGCACGTCGTCGGTCACCACCGCGTTCGCGCCGACGCGCGCGCGTTCGCCGACCACGATGGGGCCGAGGATCTGCGCGCCCGACCCGACGATCACGTTGTCGCACAGCGTCGGATGGCGCTTGCCGGCGACGCCGTTCGCGGGGTTGGTGCCGCCCAGCGTCACGCACTGGTAGATCGTCACGTTGTCGCCGATCTCCGCCGTCTCGCCGATCACGGTGAAGCCGTGGTCGATGAACAGGTGGCGGCCGATGGTGGCGCCGGGGTGGATGTCGATCGCGGTGAGGAAGCGCGACAGGTGGTTCACCAGCCGCGCGAGGAAGAACAGCTTCCCGTCGAACAGCCAGTGCGCGACGCGGTGGAAGCCCAGCGCCCAGACGCCCGGATAAAGCAGAATCTCCCAGCGCGAACGCGGCGCGGGGTCACGCGAGTGGACGGAGTCCAGATATTCGACCAGATTCCGGAACATCGCACGAACTTTCCACTTTTTGCCGCTCAAAGCAAGCGCGGCTGCCATTGTCCGCCCTGTTCGGCCAGGGCGTCGCGAAGCAGCGATATGGTGACCGGCGCCTTGCGCTCAAGGGACAGCCGGTCGATTCTCGCCACCAGCGCTTCGACCGCGGCGTGGCTGCGCTCGATGCGCGGCAGCAAATAGGCCGCCGCGCCATCGGGCAGGGCAAGGCCGCGCCGCGCCGCGTGCGCCTCGAGCAGCCCCGCGAGCAATTCGTCCTCGGGCGGACCGATTTCGACCAGCAAGGCCGCGCCGAGCCGAGAGGCGAGATCGGGCAGCGCCACCTGCCATTCGCCCGCGGGGCGGTTCGAGACGAGCAGCAGCGCCCGCCCCTCGCCCTGCGCGCGGTTCCAGCGGTGGAACAGCTGGTCCTCCGGCACCGTGTCGGCATCGTCGATCGCCTCGCCCAGCCCCGTGCCCGCAAACCAGCGCGCGAGCAGGCTCTTGCCCGAGCGCGGCGGGCCGGCGAGGATCGCGGTGCGGAAGGGCCAGTCGTGCGGCGCGGACAGCCGGTCGAGCACCTGCTGCAGCCCTGCCGAAAGCACGATCGACTGCTCGCCGTGGTCGGCGGACAGAGGAAGCGGAATCTGGCGCATCGGACGCGGGCTCCCCTGCCCGCGCTTACTTGCGGATCGAGAGCGCGCCGGCCCCGATGGTCACCTGCCAGCCCTTGGCCCTGAGCGCGGCGGCCAGCTCGTCGAGCCCGCCCTCGTAAGTCACGCGCATGACCGAAGTTCCGCCGATCGCGATCGAACTGGTCGACACCGACTTGACGCCGGAGACAGAACGGACCGCGCCGAGCCCAGCATCGACAGCGGCCGGTTCGGGCGTGACGAACTGGACAGTGTAAGTCGCGGTCTGCGCTTGCTGCGCCCCGGAAACCGGCGCGACGGACGTCGCGGTCGCGCCGGGCGTGGCGCTGGCGGCGGGGGTCAGGCCCTGCTGGTCGAGGATCTGCGCGATCAGCGCGGGGTCGACCTTTTGCTGCATGTTGAGCGACTGGTCGGGCGCCAGGCGGCCGTCGGCCAATGCCGCGGCATAGATTCCGTCGAGCCGGGTGATCGCGGCTTCGAACATCCTGGGCAGCGCGGCGTCGCTGTCGGCGGTCATCGAAAAGCCGCCGAGATAGCGGTTGTCGGGGCCGAAACGCGCGGTGAAGGTGCCCTTGACCGGGCCGCCCGGCCACTGCCGCTCGACCCGCGCGAGCGGCATGACCACGTCGGCGGCGCCGAACTCGTCGAGGACCAGCCGCCACCAGGTGCGGCTGCGGCGATCGATCTGCCCGGCGTTGAGGAGCAGCGAATCGGCTCCCGCGCCGTTGGGACGCACATAGTCGATCACGCTCGTCCCGGTGTGGTAGTCGGCCCAGGCCTTCTGCCAGGGCGTGCGCCATTCGAACACCGAGGACGCGCCGCCCTCGTAGAGCACCGGGATCACCAGCATTGGCGCGGAATGGGCACGCTCGCCCTGCAGGCCGAGCAGCGCGCCGGTGCGCGCGCGGTCGAAGATCACACCCAGCGTCGCGATGTAGCGGCGCGGGCCGATCTCTTCCTTCTGGACGACTACCGCCGAGACCATCGAATCGATCGTGTCGTCGGACAGCGCGGGCGCCGCTCCGCCCGCGCCGTTCTGCTTCCACAGCCTTTGCCAGCCGAGCTTCTGCGCCTCGCGCCAGCCGGTCTGGCGTGCGTCATACGAATCCTTGCCGGTAACGTCGACGTCGATCCCGTCGACCTCGAAATCGCCGGTGCTGGCGATCGGCGCGATGCCGCGATCGCCTTCGATCTGCGCGATGAGCGCGGGGCCGAGCAGCGCGAGCGCCAGCCCGGCGAGGGCGGCGAGTCCGATCGCCAGCGCGGCCTTGCGGCGCGTCGTCGGCACGAATGTCAGGTGGCTGGCGGCCAAGAAACCCTCATCTGGCCGCCTGCGGAAACGGGGTTGCGGCCCTCGGGGGGGCTTTTGCCCAAAGGCAAGTGGAAATCCAAGCCGTAAAAGGCTAGCGCGCCCGATCATGGCATCCGACAGCAACGAGCAACCCGAGTCCTACAGCTACGCCAAGGCCGGCGTCGACATTGCCGCGGGCAACGCGCTGGTGCGCGCGATCGGCCCGCTGGCCAAGTCCACCGCGCGCCCCGGCGCCGACGCGGACCTCGGCGGATTTGGCGGGTTTTTCGACCTGAAGGCGGCGGGCTACAAGGACCCGCTGCTGGTCGCGGGCAACGACGGCGTGGGCACCAAGGTCAAGCTCGCCATCGACCACGACCGGCATGACGCGATCGGCATCGACCTCGTCGCGATGTGCGTCAACGACCTGATCGTGCAGGGCGCCGAACCGCTGTTCTTCCTGGACTATTTCGCCACCGGCAAGCTCGACAGCGGCATTGCCGAGCGAGTCGTGGCGGGAATCGCCGACGGCTGCAAAATGGCCGGCTGCGCGCTGATCGGCGGCGAGACGGCGGAAATGCCGGGGATGTACGCCGCGGGCGACTACGATCTCGCGGGCTTCTGCGTCGGCGCGGTCGAGCGCGGCGAACAGCTCACCGGCGACCGCGTGGGCGCAGGCGACCTGTTGCTGGGCGTGGCCAGCTCGGGCGTCCATTCGAACGGTTATTCGCTGGTCCGGCGCCTTGCCGCCGACAAGGGCTGGAAGATGGACCGCCCCGCGCTGTTCGACCAGGACCGGCTGCTGATCGACACGCTGATCGAGCCCACGCGAATCTACGTGAAGAGCCTGCTGCCGCTGGTCCGCTCGGGCCGGATCAACGCGCTCGCCCACATTACCGGCGGCGGGCTGCTCGAAAACGTCCCGCGCGTGCTGCCCGAAGGCCTCCATGCGCGGATCTCCGCCGACGCCTGGCCGCAGCCGCGGCTGATGGCCTTCCTCCAGGCGCAGGGCAATATCGAGCCGGGCGAGATGGCGCGCACCTTCAACTGCGGCATCGGCATGGTGCTCGCGGTCGCGCCGGACGAGGCCGCGAGCGTGACCGCGGCGCTCGAAGCGGCGGGCGAGACGGTCTTCGCGATCGGCGCGGTCGAACAAGGCCCGCGCGGCTGCACCGTCACCGGCGCGGCGGGCTGCTGGTCGGCGCGCGCGGCATGGGGCGCGACGCATAATGCCTGAGAGGCGCACCGGGCGCGCACCGGTCGCGGTGCTGATCTCGGGCAGCGGCACCAACATGGCCGCGCTGCTCTATGCGAGCCGCGCCGACGACTGCCCCTACGAGATCGTGCTGGTCGCATCGAACGACCCGGCGGCCGGCGGGCTCAAGCTGGCCAGGGCCGAGGGCGTTCCGACCTTCGCGCTGCCGCACAAGGGAATGGACCGCGCCGACCACGACGCGGCGATGGACGCGGCGATCCGCGAAAGCGGCGCACAATACGTCGCGCTGGCGGGCTACATGCGCATCCTGACGAGCGGCTTCGTTTCCGGGTGGGAGGGCCGCATGCTCAACATCCATCCCTCGCTGCTGCCCAGGTACAAGGGCCTCCACACGCACGAGCGCGCGATCGAGGCCGGCGACAGCCACGCCGGGTGCAGCGTCCACCTCGTTACCGCCGAGCTCGACGACGGGCCGCTGCTCGGCCAGACGCCGGTCGCGATCCTGCCCGGCGACACACCCGACAGCCTCGCCGCGCGCGTGCTGATCGCCGAGCACCAGCTCTATTCGCGGTGCCTCGCGGCCTACGTGTCGCGCGAGACCGATCCCCAATGGCTGCTCGGCCAGCTTCGCCCGCGCGCGATGGCGCAGCCGCAGGCCGAGGAGACGGTCAGCCACGGCATGGCCTGCTTCGGCATCGCGGGCGGCAAGAAGTTCGCCTATGTCTCGTCAGACCACCACGGCGATGGGCGCGTGGCGCTCTTGTGCAAGATCAGCGGGCTCGACGAACAGGCCATGCTGATCGAGCGCGACGCGATGCGGTTCTTCCGCCCCGCCTATTTCGGCGACGGCTGGATCGCCATCCGGCTCGATCTGGGCGGCGTCGACTGGGACGAGATCGAAGGCTGGCTCGCCCGCTCGTGGCGCGCGGTGGCGCCGAAAAAGCTGACGAGGCTGCTCGACGCGGCGGACGCGTTCTGATGCGGCGGCGGTTCGCTCCGCTCCTCGCGCTGGCACTGGTCGCCGCCTCGCCCGCCCCGCCCGCGCTCGCGCCGCTCCACGCGACGACGATTGGCGGAGCGGCCTTCGATGCCGCACCGGCGCGCCGCGAGGTCGTGGTGGTCCACTACTGGGCGACGTGGTGCGCGCCATGCAAGGTCGAGATGCCGATGCTCGACGCCGCCTGGCGCCGCTACCACGCGCAAGGGCTGCAGATGATCGGCGTGGCGCTCGACGCAGGCGCTTCGAGACAGAAGATCGCGAAGCATGACATGGACGTGAGCTTCCCCATCGCCCGCGCCGCGGACACCGACCTTCCGCGCGGCGCGTTGCCCTCCGCCCTGCCCGAAACACTGGTCTACGGACGCGACGGGCGGCTGCGCCATGTCTTTCGCGCGGGCGGAAGCACATTCGATGCGGCACTGCTCGACCGCCTGCTCCCGCCCCTTCTCGCCGAACGCTAGAAACGGGCCTGGAGGCCCGCCGAGGTGGTTACCCGCGGCGTCAGTTGCAGCCCGTTGACCCGCTGGTAGACCGGCACCTGCACCAGCGCGAAGGCCGAGACCCTGTCCGAGACCTTCGCGCTCAGCCCCGGCGAGAGATAGACCTGCTCGCCGCCCGAATTGGCGCGGTCCGAGTTGACGCCCGAATCGCGCGCGTTGGCGCGGAAATTGACCTGCAGTTCGGGCGTGACGCCTCTGAGCGCGATGAACTGCACCGCCGCCGATGCTTCGCCCACCGTGCCGGGACGATAGCCTTCGCGATCATTGAGCGCGAACTGCCCCTGCGCCTGGAGCACCAGCGCGAAGTCCTGGCCCACGCGGCCGTAGTGATAGGCGCCGACGACGCCCTGCACGGTGCCGGTGCCCGGTTGGAGCCCGCGGTCGATCGGGCTGCCCGCCTCGGGGCCCGAGGTGAAGGTGCGGTGGAAGCCACCGGTCGGCAGGACGAGCCCGAACTGCAAGCCTGTCACCCCGCCGGGCGTCGACAGCCCTTGCCAGCGCGCCACGATCCGCGCGTCGCCGATGCCCGATCCGGTCGAGCGCGACGGGTCGGTTTCGCCTTCGGCAATCGTGCTGTGCGGGCGCGTGACGAAGGGCAGCGACACATTGATGCCCCAGTCGTTCGCCCACTGCCGGTCGTAGGACAGCGTGACGTAGGAATTGTAGGTGCGCTGCTCGAGCTCGTAGTCGACCGGCAGCGCGATCTGCGTGGTGTCGACCGTCTCGGTGCCGCTGCGCAGCCGCGTCTGCGGCACATAGTCCCAGCGCAGCGAAACCGCGCTGCCCGGTTGGGTGACGAGCCCCTGCGAGAGCCAGTCGGAGGTGAAGGTGCACCCGCAACTCGCACAGGCGAGCGCGGGGGTCGGGATCAGGACGGCGGCAAGCGCCACCATTCGGGCAATCTTCATGGGGGATTCCATCGGTAACGGCGCGCGCATCCAAGCGCGGCCACGAGTGACGCGAACGGGGTGAGTCGGGTCAGGCGATGGATGGAGGACCACGTACCGGCGGACCCAGCGGGCTCGCGGCGGGCCGGATCGCGGACAGCCGCGGCGCGGGCGGTGCGATGTCGTCGACAGGCGGCGCGGGGAGCGGCGGCTCGACCGCATGGCCGGTATCGAAAGCCGCGGCCAGCACCGAGAAGGCGCAGGGATGTTCGTTGCCCGAGGTGTCGGCACCCTTGATCGGGATCGTGCGGCGCCCGGCGGCGCCAGTGCCGTCGCAGATTGCCACCGATATGCCCTGCCCGGCATCGGCGACGGGCATCGTTCCCGCCGGCAACAGCGCGCGAAACGCCAGCGCCGCCGCCAGCAGCAGCATGGCGAAAGTGCGTTCGGCGCGAATGAGGCGGCGCAGCGCGGTCACGGTTGCCCGCTACACCGGTCGGACACGGCTTGGCTAGCCGGTGTGCGCCAGATGCGCGATCAGATTTCGGAACCGTCCACCATCGGCCGGCTCTCGCGCGTGCCGCGATAGCGCACGGTGGGATCGTTCGGGTCGCCGGCGATGAGCACATGGTCCGCGTGGACCTCGATCAGCGTGCCGACGAAGGGGAACCCCTCCATCGTGCTGACCCGTTAGCTCACCGTGTCGCCCGCCTTGAAGGTGGCTGCGTCGAAATTGAATTCGAACGGGCAATCCTCGCCCTGCCCGCCCATGCCGTGCATCGCGTCCGTCTCCCTTCGGGGACGTTGTAGCGCCGCAACGGCAGGGACGGAAGGTCTGAAGCCCTGCTACGGCGTCCTGCGGCCCACGCCGGGGATGATCATCCCCACGCTCGCGCGGTATTCGACGTACCTCGCGCCGAAGCGGTCAACAAGATCGCGCTCCTCGTAGTGAATACCGACCAGCAGGTAGACCGTCATGGCAGCGGCGAACAGCGCATGGCCCAAGGTCATGTGCGGCGTCGCCCAGAGTGCGATGAAGAAACCGGTGTAGATCGGATGGCGCACCGTGCGGTAGAACAACGGCGTGACGAACTTGAGGTTGGGCATCGGCGCCTTGCGCAAGTGCGCCCAGGCCTGCGCGAGACCGAACAGTTCGAAGTGGTTGATCAGCCAGGTGCTGATGAAGACGATCCCGAAGCCGGCGAGGAACAGCGCCCACAGCGCGATCCGTCCGGCCGGGTTCGTCGCGCTCCAGACGACCGCGTCGATAGGGTGCCAGGCGGCGAACATGATCGCGAGCACGCCGGCGGACGCGAAGCAGTAGACACTCCGTTCGAGCGGCACCGGGATGATGCGCGCCCAGGCGTCCTTGAAGCCGCGCCGCGCCATGACCGAGTGCTGCGCACCGAACAGCGCGACCAGCGCCAGGTCGATCACTGCCGCTACCGCTGGCGGTGCGGCCATGCCCTTGTCGATATTGGTCGGCAGCTGCGGAATAGCGGCAAGGAATCCGACGAAATAGGCGAAGGCGGCAAAGAAGGCGAAGTAGCACAGCACAGCCGTGATCATTCCGAAAATCCGGCTCATCTGCAGTCTCCCCGTTTGGCGGGGCAGCCTTTCCGGACAGCGGCCGATGGCAGCCCCTAGACCGCCGGGAATGATACCATATCCGACCCGGCCGGTCGAATCCGCGGGTGGCAAGGCCGGAAAACAAACAGGGCCGCCCCTCGCAGGGCGGCCCTC
>JAJXVK010000233.1 GCA_021782155.1 Pseudomonadota bacterium | reverse complement strand
CGGTCGTCGGCGGCTACAAGTCCACGCTCACCTTCATCCAGGCGCAGATCGCGGCCTGGAACACGAAGGGCAACTGATGCTGCGCCGCGCCGATCCCTCGGAAGTCTATCGCCGGGTCGACTTCGACGCGCGCGTGACCGGCGCCAGCCCGCAGCAGCTCGTCGACCTGTGCTTCGAACAGCTGAGCGGCTCGCTCGAGCGCGCGATCTTCGCCGAGGCGCGGGGCGACAACGCGATGAAGAGCGCGGCGCTGACCCGCGCCGTCGCCGCGCTGACCGCGCTGCAGTTGGGCGTCGACGGCGAAAACCCCACCGGCGCGGCGCTGCTCCAGCTCTATGGCTCGGCGCGGCGTTCCGTGCTCGACAGCGCAATCGCGTTCGACCGCGCGACGATGGAAGCGATCCGCAGCGACTTCGCGGAGATCGGCCGGGCGATGCGCGCAAGCGCCGCCGCCTGATACCAAAACGCGAGCATCACGCGCACCAGACGCCGTTCGTCGGGTGCGGTTGGCGACTCGTGCATTGATCGGGTTCACTCGCACGCCCGTCGAAGCGTTCGAGCCAACCGTCTCGCGTCTCGCCATGCGGTTGCAAGTGAGATCGATTTGCAGACTTCTGGCCGCCGCTTCGCTGGTCGCGCTTGCCGTTTCGGCCCCTGCCCGCGCGGCTTCCGCGCCCGTGGTGGCCAGCGCGCCGGCCGGAAACATCGGCAAGTCGGTCTACACCCCCGCCGATTTCACCCGCTTCGCCCCCAAGACCGCGCTCGACATGTTGAGCGAGATCCCGGGCTTCTCGATCCGCGAGCCCGAGCAGGCGCGCGGCCTCAGCCAGGCGAGCGGCAACGTGGTGGTCAATTCGGCGCGGCTCACTTCCAAGTCCGACGACGTCCGCACCCAGCTTTCGCGCATCCCGGCCAGCTCGGTCGAGCGGATCGAGATCGTCGACGGCGCGACGCTCGACGTGCCCGGGCTCACCGGCCAGGTCGCCAACGTGATCGCCCGCAGCGACGCCTTCTCGGGCAGCTTCAAGTGGGCCGGGCAGGTCCGCCCGCACTATGCGCACCCGCTGTTCACCGATGGCGAGATCTCGGTCACCGGGCGCAAGGGGCGCGTGCAGTACACGCTCAGCCTGACCGATAACGCCGGGCGCGGCGGCGCGGGCGGGCCGACCGTGATCCGCGACAGCAGCGGCGCGGTGACGGAAACGCGCGACGACGTGGTCACCAACGACTACGATTCGCCCAAGCTGTCCGCCGCCTTCCACATCGACGGACCGGGCAGCGCGGTCGGGAATATCAGCGCGTCGTACCAGTGGACGCGCGAACACGACCTGGAGCACAGCAACCGCACCCCGGTCGGCGGCCAGCCTTACCGGCGCGAGCTCGCGGTGATCAACGACACGCGCAACCGCGAGTTCAGTGCCGACTACGAGTTCGCGGTCGGCCCCGGCCGGCTCAAGCTGATCGCCCAGAACCGCAAGAGCCACGAACCCTACTTCCAGTCGATCATTTTTTTCAGCGCCAGCGGGAATTCCACCAGCGGCGACAGCTACCGCCAGCTCGGCGAACCGGGCGAGACGATCGGGCGCGGCGAATATTCTTGGAAGATGCTGGGAGGGGACTGGCAGCTTGCCGGCGAGGCGGCGTTCAATTCGCTCGACAACGCGGCCTTTACCGGCACGCTGGGCAGCGACGGGACGTTCGTGGAAACGCCCTTCGCCGGCGGCACCGCGGGGGTGCGCGAGGACCGTTACGAGACCTCGATCAGTCATGGCCGCCCGCTGGCCCCGAACCTCACCATGCAGCTGATCGCGGGCTCCGAATGGTCGACGATCCGCCAGACCGGCACCAGCGGCAAGCAGCGCAGCTTCTTCCGCCCCAAGGGCTCGCTGTCGCTGGCGTGGAAGCCGTCGGCGCGTTTCGATCTTTCGCTCAAGCTGCAGCGGCGCGTGGGCCAGCTGTCGTTCTATGATTTCCTGGCCCGCCAGTTCCTCGACAACGGCAACGCCAATTCTGGCAACGCCGACCTCGTGCCGCAGCAGGACTGGACGCTGGAGGCCGAGGCCAACCGCTCGTTCGGGCCCTGGGGTTCGGCCAAGCTGCGCTTTTACGGCCGCCAGGTGGTGGACTATGTCACGGTCGTGCCGATCGGCGCGAACGGGGAATCGGTGGGCAACGTGCCCAGCGCGAAGGTCCGTTCGATCGAGTTCACCGGCACCTTGCAGTTCGATCCGCTCGGCTGGAAAGGCGCCAAGCTCGATGTCTACGGGCTCTACCAGTACACCCGGCTGCCCGATCCGCTCACCGGCGCGCCGATCGCCTACAGCGGCATCTCGGACAAGGTGCTCAGTCTCACCCTGCGCGACGATATTCCGGGCAGCAGCTGGGCCTGGGGCGGCGAGGTCCAGTACAGCCACCAGTCGCTGAGCTATCGCCTGGGCGAGTTCGGACGCGACTACGAAGGGCCGGTCTACACGAGCCTGTTCATCGAGAGCAAGAACGTGTTCGGGATGACCGTGAAGGGCGAGGTGTTCAACCTCAACAACGGCCGCCAGCGCTGGGACCGCGTGGTCCATACCGGCCGGCGCGGCAGTTCCCCGGTCGCCTTCACCGAGACGCGCAACCGCCTGATCGGCCCGATCTTCATCCTCTCGGTGAAGGGTAACTTCTAGCGACAGGTCCGCCGGGACGCTTGCGCTCGGCGGGCGCGCGGCGCACAGGTTCGCGCCATGGCAGTCATCGCGGTCTATTCGGTCAAGGGCGGGGTCGGAAAGTCGACCCTTGCCGCCGCGCTCGCCTGGAGTTCGGCATCCGTATCGCGCCGCCGCACGCTGCTGTGGGACCTCGACGTGCAAGGCGCGGCGGCCTTTCTGCTGGGGCACGACCGCCCCCGCGGCCAGCGCGCCGCCTCGGTATTCACGCGCGATACCGATCCCGCCGGCCTCGTCATCCACACGCGCTGGGACCGGCTCGACCTGCTGCCCGCCGATGACAGTCTGCGCGAAGTGGACACGCTGTTCGCGCGGCTTGGCAAGCGCCGCCGGCTGGGCAAGCTGACCGATGCGCTGGCGAAGGACTACGAGCGCATCGTGCTGGATTGTCCGCCGGTTCTCAACGAACTGTCGAACCAGGTGATCCGCGCCGCAGACCTCGTCGTCGTGCCGCTGCCGCCCAGCCCGCTGTCGCGCCGCGCGTTGGAGGCGATCCGTGACGAGCTGTCGCGCAACCATCCCAAGCACCCGCCGATCCTGCCGGTGCTCTCGATGGTCGACATGCGCCGCAGGCTCCACCGCGAGACGGTGGACGAGATGCAGGGCTGGCCTGTCGTGCCGATGTCGACGCACATCGAACAGATGGCCGCGCGGCGCGAGCCGGTGGGCGCCTTCGCCCCATCGACCCCGGCCGCGCAGGCGATGGCGCGGGTGTGGACCGGAATCGAACGCAAGCTGTGCGAATAGGGTGAGTCAGGGCAGCCGCTGTTCCGCCACGCCCCATCCCCGCAGGGCCCTGCAGTGCGCGCGCTCGAGCAGCGCGCCTGCATCGCGGATCGAAAAGGGATGCGCGTTGTCGAAGTCATCCAGTTCGTCCCATGCGACCGGCGCGGCAACCGGGGCCCGGGCCCTCGCCCGCGCCGAATAGGGCGCGATTGCAGTCGAGCCGCGCTGATTGCGCAGCCAGTCGATGAAGATTCGCCCCTCGCGCTTCGCCTTGCTCATCGTCGCGACGAAACGACCGGGTTCGGCAACGGCAAGCGCCTGGGCGAGACCCTTGGCGAAATCGCGGTGCATCGGCCAGGTGTGTCCGGGCGTGAGCGGAGCGATCACATGGATACCCTTCCCGCCGGTGAGCATCGCAAAGCTGGAAAGGCCGCGTTCAGCCAGCCGGTCGTGAATCTCCCGCGCCGCGCCCCTCACGTGATCGAAATCCATCGCTTCATCAGGGTCCAGGTCGAACACCAGCCGGTCTGGACGTTCGAGCGCGCGCGCACGCGATCCCCACAGGTGGAATTCGATCGTGCCCATCTGCACGCAGGCCGCGAGCCCCTCGGCGCTGTCGAGCCACAGGTAATCATCGACCGTGCCGTGCTTCTCCGCGACCGCAACCGTGTGGACCTGCGGCCCGAAGCCGCCGGTGTGGTGCTTCTGGTAGAAGCAGTGTCCTGTCCGCCCCTGCGGGCAGCGCATCAGGCTGACCGGGCGCCCGGCGAGGAAGGGAAGCATGCGAGGCGCCATCGCCGCGTAGTATTCGCGCAGCACGCCCTTGGTCT
>JAJXVK010000232.1 GCA_021782155.1 Pseudomonadota bacterium | reverse complement strand
GCCGAGCCGGTGCTCGGCTTCCTGGTAGGCCTCTTCCTCGCCGCCGAGGTCGCGGCGGAAGCGGTCCTTGTCGAGCTTTTCGCCGGTGGTCATGTCCCACAGGCGGCAGCCGTCGGGGCTGATCTCGTCGGCGAGGATCACGCGGCTGTAGTCGCCGTCCCAGATGCGCCCGAATTCGAGCTTGAAGTCGATCAGGCGGATGTTGATCGCCGCGAACATGCCGCACATGAAGTCGTTGATGCGGATCGCCATCGAGGCGATGTCCTGCATTTCCTCGTTCGAGGCCCAGCCGAAGCAGGCGATCTCTTCCTCGGAGATGAACGGGTCGCCCAGCGCATCGTCCTTGTAGCAGTATTCGATCAGCGTGTGCGGCAGCGGCTCGCCTTCCTCGATGCCGAGGCGCTTGGACAGCGAACCGGCGGCGACGTTGCGCACGATCACTTCGATCGGCACGATCTCGACCTGGCGGATCAGCTGCTCGCGCATGTTGAGGCGGCGGATGAAGTGCGTGGGGATGCCGATGTGCGACAGGCGGGTGAACACGTACTCGCTGATGCGGTTGTTGATCACGCCCTTGCCGCTGATCGTGCCGCGCTTCTGCGCATTGAATGCGGTGGCGTCGTCCTTGAAGTACTGGATCAACGTGCCCGGCTCGGGGCCTTCGTAGAGGATCTTGGCCTTGCCTTCGTAGATCTGGCGGCGGCGGGACATCGGCGTATTCCTTGCAACGTGCGTCTGGCGCAAAAACGGTAAGCCCCGGCACTTGCGAGTCGGTGAAGACTGCGCTGCCGGGGCGGACCCGCGCCCTTTATGCGAAAAGCGCGCGCCGCGCAATCTGCAGGCGGTTGCTCCGCGCGCGGCGGTTGTGCCGGTGCGCGCGGCGTGCCATCGCTGCCGGCAAGGGCCACCTGCGAAGGGAGCGCGCAATGATCACGCTGCCCGGACTCAACCTCGCCAGCCTGTTCGCCCACCCCGCTTCGCTGCTGGTCGCGGCGGTGGTGGTCTGGCGGTGCGGATCGGCTTTGCTGCGCTGCGCGGCCGATCAGGCGACGTCCTGCGGCTGCCGCGCCGCGCGCCGCAGTGACTCGGCTTCGCCTTCGGTCCGGTGCTCGCGACGAACCTTGCGAACCTGGCGTGGGGCTTTGGCTGCCTTGTGCTCGCGATGGGTGTATTCCTGTCGGTGGTGTTCACGCACTGACGCTCAGTCACTTTTCTATTTCATTGAACAATTCAATCAAGATTATCCGGATTAACGGAAAAGATCGGCTCTGCCATATCGCGCTTCGCCACACCGGGGGCAAGGCCCCGGACAACAAGGATGAAGCGTGATGAGCAAGGTTCTGGTGCTCTACTATTCGACTTACGGCCACATCGAGACGATGGCGCACGCCATCGCCGAAGGCGCGCGCGAAGCGGGCGCCGAAGCCGACGTCAAGCGCGTGCCCGAGACCGTCGAGACCGGCCGCGCAACGGCCGCGCACTTCAAGCTCGATCAGGCCGCGCCTGTCGCGACGATCGCCGATCTCGAGCACTACGATGCGATCGTCATCGGCACCGGAACCCGCTTCGGGCGGATCAGCTCGCAGATGGCCGCGTTTCTCGATCAGGCGGGGGGACTGTGGGCGAAGGGTGCGCTGAACGGCAAGGTCGGCGCCGCGTTCGCTTCATCGGCCACGCAGCACGGTGGGCAGGAGACCACGCTGTTTTCGATCATCACCAACCTGCTGCACTTCGGCATGACGATCGTCGGGCTCGATTACGGGCACGCCGGGCAGATGGGGCACGATCAGGTGGTCGGCGGCGCACCCTACGGTGCGACCACCATCGCCGGCGGTGACGGCTCGCGCCAGCCGAGCGCCACCGAGCTTGAGGGCGCGCGCTATCTCGGCCGCCGGGTGGCCGACACCGCGAACCGGCTGTTCGCCCGAACCGAGTGATCCGATTCTGACATTCGATACCGTCTGCGGCTCGGCCGCGCTCGAATGTCAGAATCTCTTCGGTCCACTAGGATCCTGCCAGCGCGCGCTTGCTGCGCTCGATGAACGGGTTGAGCGTCGCGCGCTGGATCAGCACCGAGAACAGCACCACCGCGAACGTCGCGGCCAGCAGCAGGTTGCGCACGTCGCCCTCGGGCAGCGAGAGCGCCAGCGCGATCGAGATGCCGCCGCGCAGGCCGCCCCACACCAGCATCGGCTGCGAAGCACGGGATGCAACTTCGGCGCGTGGCACGACCAGCAGCGAGATCCACACCGATATCGCCCGAGCCGCCAGCGCGATCGGCACCGCCACTGCGGCGACCAGCACGTGGTTGCGGTGTGGAACGATAGCGATGATCTCAAGGCCGATCAGCAGAAACAGGATCGAGTTGAGCGTATCGTCGACCAGCTCCCAGAATTTGATCACGTAGTCGCGGGTCACGTCGCTCATCGCCAGGTTGACGCCGTAGTTGCCGATCAGCAGCCCGGCGACCGCCATGGCGATGGGGCCCGATACGTGGAGTGGCTCGGCCACGGCATAGCCGCCCATCACCACCGCGATGGTGATCAGGACTTCGAGCGAGTAGGCGTCCATGCTGCGCAGCGCGTGGAAGCCTACCCAGCCGATGGCGAGGCCGAGCAGAATGCCGCCACCCGCCTCCTCGGCGAACAGCTTCGCGCCCTCGGCAATCGAGAAATCCGCGCCGGTCATCGCCGATGCGAGCAGGATCAGGAACACGACGATGCCCACCCCGTCGTTGAACAGGCTCTCGCCCGCGACCACCGCCTGCAAGGACGGCGGAACCGCCTTCTCCTTGAGGATGCCCAATACCGAGACCGGGTCGGTGGGGCTGATCAGCGCGCCGAACACGAAACACCAGATCGCCGGCAGCGGCAGCGCGGCGGCGAGCACCACGGCGAAAAGCGCGCCGCCGATCAGCAGCGTCGAGATCAGCACGCCGACCGTCGATAACAGCAGGACGGGCAGCCAGTCCCTGCGCAGTCGCTCGAGGTCGACGTGCAATGCTCCGGCGAAGAGCAGGAAGCTCAGCATGCCCTGCAACAGCGTCTGCGAGAAATCGAGCTGGGACAGCAGGTTCGCAACCCAGTCGTCGAGCTGCACGCCTGGGATGAAGGCGTTGGCGGCGAGCAACCCGATGGCCACAAGCGCGCCCATCACCGTAAGCCCAATGACGTGCGGCAGGCGCAGCAGGTGATGGTTGAGATAGCCGAGCAGCGCAGCAGTGACGACCAGCAGCGCGGCTACGTCGAACGTCGAAAGTATCATGCCGGTATCCCTAGCCGCATTTGCGCGCGGGGGTGAAGCATGATCGGCATTGCCCGCGCCCCGCGCCTCTCGTAAGGCGCGAACATGATAGCAACTGCAACCGGATCGCTCTGATGGACGCCGCCGAGCAGGTTCACGGGAAATTCCTTGCGGCACTGGCGGGCGGCACGCTGCGCCGGCGATCCAATCTTGGCCTGTCGGACGTGGGGCTCGGGCGTGAACGTGCCGCCGCGCTGTTCCAGAGCCAGGTCATGAGCCGCCAGCTCGACCGGCTGTCGAGGAAGCTCCAGGCGCGTGGGCAGGGCTTCTACACCATCGGCAGCTCGGGCCACGAAGGCAATGCGGTGCTGGCCGAGGCGCTGCGCGTGAACGACATCGCCTTCCTCCACTACCGCGATGCCGCCTTCCAGATCCACCGCGCGGGCCGTGTTCCGGGCGAGAACCCGGCGTGGGACATGCTGCTCTCCTTCGCGGCGTCGAGCGAGGACCCGATCTCGGGCGGCCGTCACAAGGTGCTGGGCTCGAAGCGGCTGTTCATCCCGCCGCAGACCAGCACGATCGCCAGCCACTTGCCCAAGGCGGTGGGCGCGGCGTTTTCGATCGGCATCGCCCGGCGGATGAAGCTGGAGGACGTGCCGCTCGCGCAGGATGGCGTCGTGCTGGCGAGCTTCGGCGATGCGAGCGCCAACCACTCGACCGCGCAGGGCGCGTTCAACACCGCCGGCTGGGCGGCCTTCCAGGGCACGCCGATGCCGATCGTGTTCCTGTGCGAGGACAACGGCATCGGCATCTCGACGCGCACGCCAAAGGGTTGGATAGAAGCGCAGTTCGAGCGCCGCGCGGGGCTGACCTACATCGCCTGCGACGGCTGTGACATGGTCGACGCCTACCGCGCCGCGATCGAGGCCGAGCGGATTGCGCGCAAGGAACGCGGGCCCGTATTCCTCCACATGAAGACCGTGCGGCTCTATGGCCATGCCGGCAACGACGTGCAGGGCACCTACCT
>JAJXVK010000231.1 GCA_021782155.1 Pseudomonadota bacterium | reverse complement strand
CGCCGCTGCTTTATGCGGAAACCAGCGGCTCGACGCCGTTCCGTCTCAGCACGCATGTCGGCGACGTCGGTCATATGCTGATCGTCGGACCCACCGGGGCCGGAAAGTCGGTGCTGCTCGCAATGCTCGCGCTTCAGTTCCGGCGATATCCAGACTCCCAGGTCTATGTCTTCGACAAGGGATTTTCGGCGCGCGCGGCCGTGCTGGCGATGGGCGGCGCGCATCACGCGCTCGGGCTTGGCGGTGAGAGCGGTCATGCCGATGACGTGGGCGGGCGAACGATCGCCTTCCAGCCGCTGCGCCACATCGATCGCTCCAACGCACGCGCCTGGGCGACCGAATGGATCGGCGCGCTGCTCGCCCATGAGAAAGTACTGGTCACACCCGAGATCAAGGAGGCCGTCTGGTCGGCGCTCACCAATCTCGCGACCGCCCCGATCGAGGAACGCACGCTCACCGGCCTGTCGCTGCTGCTGCAATCGGCACCGCTGCGATCGGCGCTCGCGCCCTATACGCTCGAAGGATCGTTCGGCCGCCTGCTCGACGCCGCCGAAGACGATCTAGCGATCGCCGACGTGCAGTGCTTCGAGACTGAAGCGCTGATGGGGCAGGCGGGCGTCGTTGCGCCCGTGCTGACCTACCTGTTCCATCGTCTCGAGGAGCGCTTCACCGGGCGGCCGACGCTTCTCGTACTGGATGAAGCCTGGGTGTTCCTCGACCACCCGCTGTTCGCCGCGCGCATCCGTGAGTGGCTGAAGGTGCTGCGCAAGAAGAACGTCAGCGTCGTGTTCGCGACACAGAGCCTAGCCGATATCGCCGACAGCACGATCGCGCCGGCCATCATCGAAAGCTGTCCGCAGCGCATCTTGCTGCCCAATGATCGGGCGATCGAGCCGCAGGGCCAGACGGTCTACGTCCGCTTCGGTCTCAACGCGCGCCAGATCGAACTGGTCAGCCGCGCGACGCCCAAGCGGCAATATTATCTGCAATCAGCGCGCGGCAACCGGCTGTTCGAGCTTGGGCTAGGCCCGATCGCGCTGGCGTTGTGCGGCGCGTCCGATCCCGACAGCCAGAAGCGCATAGACGCGGTGCTGGCCGAAAAGGGCCAGGCCGACTTCGCCGCGACCTTTCTCTCCCAAGCCGGCCTCGATTGGGCGGCCGACCTGCTTGGGCGTCACCCTGCCGCCCGCCCCCCAGAAGACAAGGAGTAATTTCCCGTGCCCCGTATCCCTATCCGCAAATATGCGTGCCTCTCCGCTCTCGCGCTCGGCGCCGTCGGCTCGCTCGGTATCGGCATCGCGTTGACCTCGACGCCCGTCGCGGCCCAGCTCAGTGTGTTCGATCCATCGAACTATTCGCAAAACCTGCTCACCGCCGCGCGCACGCTTGCCCAGATCAACAACCAGATCCAGAGTCTCCAGAACGAAGCGCAGATGCTGATCAACCAGGGCAAGAACCTGTCCCGGATCGATTTCCCGCAACTTCAGGAGCTTCGCCAGCGCCTCCAGCAGATCGACCAGCTCATGGGCCAGGCGCAGGGCGTCGACTTCCGCATCGATCAGCTCGACGAGCGCTTCCGCCAGCTCTACCCGCAGGAGTTCGATCAGGTGTTCCGCCGCGATCAGCGTGTGGCTCGCGCACGCGATCAACTCGATACCGCGATGTCCGCGTTTCGCCAGACGATGGGGGTCCAGAACCGCATCGTCGACAACGTACGGAGCGACACGCAGGCGCTCGCCGACATCGTCGCGCGCAGCCAGGGCGCGGAAGGCTCGCTTCAGGCGCAGCAGGCCACGAACCAGCTTCTCGCGCTCACCGCCAAGCAGCAGCTCCAGCTTCAGCAAATGATGGCGGCGCAGTTCCGGGCGGAATCGGTCGAGCAGGCGCAGCGGGGCCAGATCGCGCGCGAGGCACGCGAGTCAACGCGCCGCTTCCTCGGCGACGGCAAGGCTTACACGCCACGCCAATGAGCTGAGGCAGGCGAGGACCGCGCCCCCAGCTCCCCCCGGTCCGAACCTGTCTCGTCGCGGGGGCCGTAGGGCTTGCCCCTCTCATGGCCGCCGGTCCCCGCGACACCTTTCAACTTCAAGCAGGAACCCGCCCATATGGATGACCTGAATGTCATCGATCAGTTCATGGAGGCCTTCGCCTCCTACATCGACAGCGGGTTCGGCCTGTTGGGCGGTGACGTCGGTTTCCTGACCACGATCCTGATCGGCATCGACATCACGCTCGCCGGGCTGTTCTGGGCGCTCGGCGGCGAAGACGACGTCATCGCCAAGTTCCTCAAAAAGATCCTCTATGTCGGCGTCTTCGCCCTGATCCTCAACAGCTTCTCGACACTGTCCGATATCATCTTTCGCAGCTTCGCCGGCCTCGGCCTCACCGCAGGGGGCAGCGCGATTACGGCTGACGATTTATTGCGACCCGGCAAGCTGGCCGGGACCGGCTTCGAGGCAGCATGGCCGCTCCTCGAGCAGGCGAAGGAGTTGGTTGGCCCGATCGCCTTCTTCGACAATTTCATCGAGATCGCCGTGCTGGTGATCGCCTGGGTCGTCGTCATCGCCGCCTTTTTCATCCTCGCGATCCAGCTTTTCATCACAATCCTCGAATTCAAGCTTACTTCGCTCGCCGGCTTCGTGCTCGTGCCCTTTGCGCTGTGGAACCGCACGTCGTTCCTCGCCGAACGGGTGCTCGGGAACGTCGTCAGTTCGGGCATCAAGGTCATGGTGCTCGCGGTCATCGTCGGCATCGGCTCTAACTATTTCGCCGACTTCACCAGTGCGATCACCGGCGACGAGGTGTCGATCGAACAGGCCGTGTCGCTGATGCTCGCGAGCCTCGCGATCTTTGGCCTCTCCATCTTCGGCCCGGGAATCGCATCCGGCCTCGTCGCCGGCGCGCCGCAGCTCGGCGCCGGATCGGTGATCGCCACTACCGTGCTTGCCGGCGGAGGTCTTGCGATGGCAGGCGCTGGCGCCGTCGGCGCGGCACGCGGTCTCGCGGGGGCCGGTCTCGGCGCGATCCGCGCCGGTACATCGATGGGGTCTGCCGCATCCACTGCCTACAAGCTCGGGCAGGAAACCTCGGGCTCGACCAGCGTCGGCGCGGGCCTCGGCGGCGTTGCGACCGCCATGCGCGGCGCGGCTGCCAACCGGATGAGCGGCGGTCTCGGCGTTAGCGCTGCCGCCGATCGTGGGCAGCGCGCCGCATGGGAAGCAGGAAGCACCCGTGCCGGCGGCGCCGCCCCCGCAGCCGCGCCGATAGGCGCAGCTGAAGGAACACCCGCCTGGGCGCAGAAGCTTCATGCCAGCCAGAATGCTCGCCACCGCCGCCAGATGGCGATCCACGCAATCCAGGGCGGCGACCGCGGCGGCGCTGGCGCCACTCCAGACATCAAGGAAAGGGACTGAGCGATGAAATTTCGACGCGCATTGCAGCGCTATGGGCGAACGCCCGAACCCGAGACACCCTACCAACGAGCGGGCCAGCTTTGGGATGAGCGTATCGGCTCGGCTCGCGCACAGGCGAAGAACTGGCGGCTGATGGCCTTCGGCGGCCTGTTCCTGACCACTGGTCTGTCGGGCGCGCTGGTCTGGCAATCGATGCAAAGCCGCGTCGTGCCCTATGTGGTCGAGGTCGATGCACTCGGGCAAGCACAGGCCGTCGCGCCTGCCGCCAAGGACTATCGGCCGACCGATCCGCAGATCGCATGGTTCCTCGGCCGGTTCATCACCGGCGTTCGAGCGCGCTCGCTCGATCCGGTATTGATGCGTGAAAACTGGCTATCAGCCTATGATTTCGCGACCGAACGTGCGTCACTGTTCCTCGGCGAATATGCCCGCACCTCCAATCCGTTCGCCGATGTCGGGCGCAAGACGGTTTCGGTGCAGGTGACGAGCGTCGTCCGCGCGTCGGATACGAGCTTCCAGGTCAAATGGACCGAGCAGCAATATGAGCGGGGAAGCCTCGCCAGCACGTCACGCTGGACGGCGATGCTCACGGTGAAGATCAAGCCGCCGCGCTTGGCCGATGTGCTCCGAAAAAACCCGCTCGGTCTCTATGTTGACGCGATCGACTGGAGCCGCGAACTGGAAACGCCGCAGGACCGGCCACCTTCGCCGCAACCATCGGCCGTGCCCGATCCCGCACAATCACTCCCGGTCGCGCCGCCCGCCGACATTCCGCTGGGCTCGCCGCTCGATCCGACCCTTGCTCAACCCGCAGCCGCACCATCCCCCGAAAGGACCGACCAATGATCCGTGCCCTCATCCTGGCGGCGAGCGCGATGGCGCTTGCCATGCCC
>JAJXVK010000230.1 GCA_021782155.1 Pseudomonadota bacterium | reverse complement strand
CGATCGTCGCGTGATGCAGCTTGTGCGCCTGCACCAGCCGCTTGGCATAGCCGCGCTTGGGCACCCAGCGGAACCAGCGCTGGTGGACGAGGCCATCGTGCACCAGCGTGTAGATCACCCCGTAGAACAATACGCCAAGCCCGATCCAGGTGCCCGGCTCCCACGCCCTGGGTCCCATGATCATCGGGCTGCCCAACGCGAAGAACGAGATGGAGATCGCCGCGCCGACCACCGCGTAGAGGTCGTTCTTCTCGAAGAATTTCTCGTGCGGTTCGTGGTGGTCGCGGTGCCAGCCCCAGCCGAACCCGTGCATCACGTACCTGTGGCTCACCCACGCGACGCCCTCCATGGCGAGGACCGAGGCGAGTACGATCAGCGTGGCGGCAAGCGGCGACATGGCGCGCCTTATAGCGCGGGCAGCGTTTCACGGCATCTCCCAACCCGCGACACTTTCTTACAATCTTGTACGAGTCTGCGACCGGTCATTTCACCAACGTTCATTTTCTCAGGCATATTCCTGAACATGCGGGGTGAGCCCGCGGTCTGAACAAGGAATGAATAGCATGCGCATGATCACCAAGCTGATCGCCCCCGCCCTTTTCGCCGCGATGGGCCTCGGTTTCGCCATCCCGGCCGGGGCGGCCACGCCGTACCACCAGGTTGACCGCAATGCCCCCGCGCCGAGGCAGGTCCATGCCAGGATCGACCAGCAGCGCGGCGACCGCGCGCGCGCGCATGCCCGTATCGAGCATCGCCACGAAGCCGCCAGGGCTCGCCACCAGGCCAGGAAGCATCACCGCTGGGAAAAGCGTGGCGAACATCGCCGCTAAGCGGTGATTACGTGTTCGGGCAACAAAATTGCCCGAACAACCGGCAAGGCGCGTCCTTTCCTGCTTGAATTGCGGAAAGGGCGCGCCTAACCGCGTCTCCCATGGCAAACCAAACCCCGCGCACGCTCTACGAGAAGATCTGGGACGCTCACGAAGTCGAGCGCCGCGACGACGGCACCTCGCTGCTCTACATCGACCGGCACCTCGTCCACGAAGTGACGAGCCCGCAGGCCTTCGAGGGCTTGCGCGCCGCCGGTCGCAAGGTGCGCCGCCCCGACCTCACGCTGGCGGTGCCCGACCACAACCTGCCGACCACCGCGCGGCTGGATGACGCAGGCCACAAGCTGCCCATCGCCGATCCCGAAAGCGCCGCGCAGCTCGCCGCGCTCGAAGTGAACGCGCCGGCCGCCGGCATCCGCTACATCGGCGCGACCGACATCGCGCAGGGCATCGTCCATGTCGTCGGTCCCGAGCAGGGCTTCTCGCTCCCCGGCGCGACGATCGTGTGCGGCGACAGCCATACCGCGTGCCACGGCGGCATCGGCGCGCTCGCGTTCGGCATCGGCACCAGCGAGGTCGAGCACGTGCTCGCCACGCAGACGCTGCAACTGAAGCGTTCGAAGACGATGGAAGTGCGTGTCGAAGGCGAACTGGGCCCCGGCGTCAGCGCCAAGGACGTGGTGTTGCACATCACCGGCGTGCTCGGCGCGGCGGGCGGCACCGGCCACGTCATCGAATATACCGGCCCGGTGATCCGGGGCCTCACCATCGAGGGGCGGCTGACCGTATCGAACATGGCGATCGAGCACGGCGCGCGCGCCGGCCTGATCGCGCCCGACGAGAAGACCTTCGCCTACGTCAAGGGCCGCCCCTTCGCACCCACCGGCGCCGATTGGGACGCGGCGGTGGCCTGGTGGAAGAGCCTCGCCACCGATCCGGGCGCGACCTATGACAGGGTTGTGGTGATCGATGCCGCCGATATCGCGCCGAGCGTAACCTGGGGCACCAGCCCCGAAGACGTCCTGCCGATTACCGGTGTCATCCCCGCGCCCGAAAGCTTTGCCGATCCGTCGAAGCAGGAAGCCGCGCGAAAATCGCTCGATTACATGGGTCTCGAACCCGGCCAGCGCATGACCGACGTCGAAGTGCAGAACGTGTTCATCGGATCGTGCACCAACAGCCGGATCGAGGACCTGCGCGCCGCCGCGGCGGTGCTGAAGGGCCGCAAGAAGGCGGCGAACGTCAGGTGGGCGATCGTCGTGCCCGGTTCGGGGCTGGTCAAGCACCAGGCCGAGGAGGAGGGGCTCGACAAGGTGTTCATCGAGGCCGGGCTCGAATGGCGCGAGCCGGGCTGTTCGGCCTGCCTCGCGATGAACCCCGACAAGGTCCCCGCGGGCGAACGCTGCGCCTCGACCAGCAACCGCAACTTCGTCGGCCGCCAGGGCCCGGGCGCGCGCACGCACCTCGTCAGCCCCGCGATGGCGGCGGCGGCGGCGGTGACCGGCAAGCTGACCGACGTGCGCGAGCTGGCGCTGCTCGAGGCCTGACGGGCTTCACGCGAAGCCACGAAGGCGCCGCGCCCGCGGCAGATTGCGGAAATACCGCGCCTGATCCTTGCCAAGTGGCGGTGAAACCTCCCATATCCGGTCCATCGCCAGCGAAGGAGATTGTCTGCGTGAGCGAGAAGGACGGAAAGGGCGGCTGGACGGGCAAGGCGGCAGTGGCCGGCGCGGCGATCGGATCGGCGGCGCTGACCGCGGCGCTGATGTATGCCTCGCGCCGCCGCGACAAGGCGCCCAAGCCCACCTCGCCGCCGCCGCATCCCGAAGACGCGCCGGAAACGGACTGAGCGCAACCGATTGAACACGGCGGACAGAGTGCTTCCCGCAATGCCGTTGCGCGCAGGCCACGCTTGGGTGTTGCGATCTTGCCAGTGCGGCCTATAGCGGCGGCATGGAACCCGTCAGCACCATCGATGGCCGCGCCATCCCGTTCGGCCGCAAGAACGTCGACACCGACGTCATCATCCCCGCGCACTGGCTCAAGGGCACGACGCGCGACGGCATGGGCCAGGGCGCGTTCGAGGCGCTGCGCAAGGACCCCGGCAACCTGTTCGATTCGGCCGAGTTCAAGGGCTCGCCGATCCTCATTGCGGGCGACAACTTCGGCTGCGGGTCGAGCCGCGAGCACGCGGCCTGGGCGCTGATGGACCTCGGCATCAAGGCGGTGATCGCGCCCTCGTTCTCCGACATCTTCTCTGGCAACGCCTTCAAGAACGGCATCCTGACCGTCGTGCTGCCGCAGGAGGCGATCGACCGGCTGATGGAAGTCGCGCAGACCGACCCGGTGCATATCGACCTTGAGGCGCAAAGCGTGACCACGCCGTTCCAGGACCGCTTCGCCTTCGAGATCGATCCGTTCCGCAAGCACTGCCTGATGAGCGGGCTCGACGAGGTCGGCCTGACGCTCGAGCGCCAGGACGCGATCGGCGCGTTCGAGGCCAGGGTGCGCGAGGCGCGCCCGTTCCTCGCGAAGGGCACCGCCGTCGCGGCCTAGGTCGCGCCCCAACCCCTCCCGCATGCGGGAGGGGAGCGCGACTTGCCGAGCCGCAGGCGAGGGTAGTCGCAGCGGGGCGGGCAATTCTGCGCGGCACGATTCCTTAACCGCCCGCTTAAAGGCGCTTGGCTTTCGCGCGCGAACCTGCTTTCCCATGGGTCACACGAAAAGACCCTTGGGAGAATCCACATGAAGGCCCTGCGCACCCACGCCGTCGGCGGACCCGAAACCCTGACGCTCGACGAGGTGGCCGATCCGGTGCCCGCGGCGGGTCAGGTGGTGGTGCGGGTCCGGGCCTGCGCGATCAACTTTCCCGACACGCTGATCATCCGCGACATGTACCAGTTCAAGCCACAGCGCCCCTTCGCGCCGGGCGGCGAGCTTTCGGGCGTGATCGAAGCGGTGGGCGAGGGCGTCACTGGCTGGAAGGTGGGCGACCGGGTGATCGCCAGCACCGGCAACGGCGGGCTGGCCGAACTGGTCGCGGTCGACCAGGGGCGGCTCTACCGCCTGCCCGAGGGCGCGAGCTTCGAGGCGGGTGCTTCGCTGCTGATGACCTATGGCACCACGATCTACGCGCTCAAGGATCGGGGCGACATCAAGCCCGGCGAGACTATGCTGGTGCTGGGCGCGGCGGGCGGCGTCGGCATTTCGGCGATCGAGCTGGGCAAGGCCTATGGCATGAAGGTCGTCGCGGGCGTCTCCAGCGAGGACAAGGCGCAGTTCGTGCGCGACGCGGGGGCGGACGAGGTCGTGGTCTATGGGCGCGGGCCGTTCGACAAGGATGCGTCGAAGGAACTGGCGAACAAGTTCAAGGAAGCCTGCGCGCCGGGCGGCGCGGACGTGGTCTACGACATCGTCGGCGGAGACTATGCCGAACCCGCGCTGCGCTCCATCGCGTGGGAAGGGCGCTACCTGGTGATCGGTTT
>JAJXVK010000017.1 GCA_021782155.1 Pseudomonadota bacterium | reverse complement strand
GGTCACGCGCGCGTCGAAGTCGACCCGGCGATAGACTTCCGAGGGATCGGCGCGGCGCAGCATCAGTTGCCCTTCGTGTTCCAGGCCGCGATCTGCGCCTGGATGAAGGTGAGCGTGGACTTGTAGACGCCGACGACCGAGTCGGCATGGCTGAACCGGGCGATCAGCCGCTGCTGCTCGGCCGCCTGCCGGGCGGCGAGGTCGGACTGCAGCCTGGTCACGTCGGTCGCCTTGGTCGTGAAGCGTGCGATCGAATAGCCGATCGAGGCCGGGTCGGTGATCGAGGTCAGCTTGCGGCTCATCGAGTCCATGGTCGAATAGACGCCGTAGATGCCGGTGGTGAACATCGCCGCCGCGCCCGCAGGGTCCGATGCCAGCGTCGCGGAAAGCCGCGTGCTGTCGATGTCGAAGGTGCCGTCGCGATTGATCCTGAGGCCGAGGTCGGCGAGCGTCCTGGGCGAGCCGTCGGCCGCGTTGGGCATGATCACCTGCGACGGCAGCTGGCTCAGTGCGGTGCGCAGCGCGCGCGCGCCGGGGTCGCCGTTGAGCGAGCCGGTCTTGGCGTCGGTATCGCTGGTCAGCGAAGTGACGATCTCGTTCAGGGCGCCGGCGAGATCCGACATCGTCGTGGTGATGGCGCTGGTCGGGTTCGCGAAGGTGATCCGCGTGGGCGAACCGATGTTGGTTCCGGTGAGCGTCATCGACAGGCCGGGCGCGATGTCGGTCAGCGCGTTGGTCGCGCTGGTCATCGCGACGCCGTCGAGCTTGAACGCCGCGTCGGCCGCGGTGCCCACCTGGCGGCTGGTGTCCGCGGCGGTCCAGGCGAGACTGGCAAGGCCGGGGTCGCCCGCGGTCTCGGTCGCGTCGAGCACGAAGGCGTTGGTCGCGCCCTCGCTGCCCTTGAGCACGAGCTGCGCGCCGCTCGAAGTCGAAGCGACATAGGCGGTTACGCCGGCGTTGGCAGCGTTGATCGCCGAGGCGGCGTCGGCCAGCGTGGAGCCGGCGGCGATGGTGATGGTCGTGGCGGCGTGCGCGGTGTCTTCGGTGAAGGTCCCGCCCGAAATCGTGCCGAAGCGCAGTGTCAGCGAGCCCGAGCCCACCGTGTCGGTGCTCGCCGTGTAGGGCGGGCTGGTGACCACTTGCGAGGCCGCGATGCTGCTCACCTCGAGCGTATAGACGCCCTTGCCGCCGCCGCCGGTTCCCGCGCTGACGCTGGCAACCGAGGCATTGGCGATGCTCGGCGTCGCGGCGAGGTCGCCGGTGCGCACGCGGTCGCCCACCGACGAGGCGAGCGTCAGCAACTGGCTCTTGAGCGCCGAGGCGTCACTGATCTGGGTCTGCAACTGGGTGGATTGCGCGGTCAGGCTGTTGTTGCGGCCAAGAAACTCGGCGGTCGCGATGTTCTGCGCCAGTGCGTTCATGTCGATGCCGCTGGCCGACCCGAGCGTCGCGAGGATCGCGGCGCCGGGCGACGTGCTGGTCGTGGAGGAGGTCGAGCCGGTCGTGGTCATGGTGCAAAGAACGTCGCGCAGGGGCCGGGGTTAAGCCCTTTCGAGCCGGCCCTCGGTGTCGAAGCGCAGTTCCACCGGCACGTCTACCAGCGGTGCGGGCGGCGTGTCGCCGCGCTTCAGCGACAGGACGAAGGCAAGCACCGCGGCGATCGCGGCATAGAGCTCCTCGCGGATCACCTGGTTCTCGCGCGTTGTATAGAACACCGAACGGGCGAGCGCGGGGAACTCCAGCGTCGGCACCTTTTGCTCGGCGGCCAGCTCACGCATCGCGAGCGCCTTTTCGCCGCGCCCCTTGGCCAGCACGATCGGGGCGGGAGCCTTGTCAGGGTCATAGGCCATGGCGACCGAGAAGTGCGTCGGGTTGGTGATCACGAACTGCGCCTCGCGCATTGCCCGCGCCACGCCGCCCATCGCCAGCTGGCGCTGCCGCTGGCGCTGCGCGGCCTTGTTCTCGGGGCTGCCTTCGCTCTCCCTGGTCTCGTCCTTCACTTCCTGCTGGGTCATCTTGAGGCGAAAGAAGCGGCGCAGGATCTGGATCGGGAAATCGGCCAGCGCGATCACCGAAAGCCCGGCGGCAAGCGCGAAGACCAGCCCGGTGAGGCCGTCCCACGCGGCGGTGAGCTGGCCTTCGAGGTTGCCCCCGCCGAGCGAGAGCATGCGCGTCACGTTGCCGCGCGCCCAGGTCCAGGCGATGGCGCCGAGCAGCGCGAGCTTCAAAAGGCTCTTGCCCAGTTCGATCCACCCTTGCGCGCCGACGATGCGCTTGAAGCCGCTGGCCGGGTTGATCCGGCTCGCCTTGGGGGCGAGGTTCGCGGGAACCCAGCGCCCGTCGCCCGGCCCCAGCTGCGCGGCGATCGCGCAAAGCATCACCGACCCGCCCAGCAGCAGCACCGGCGGCAGCGCGGCGACGAGCAGCGGCAGCAGCATGCGTTCGGGCGCGAAGTCGGCGATCGTGGCGCGGTCCCAGCTCAACCCTGCGCGCAGGGCGCGCTCCATCAAGGCGAACATCCACGGCCCTGCGTATTTGAGCCAGGCCGCGCCGACCAGCACCGACAGCGCCGTGGTCAGTTCCTTCGAGCGGACGACGTCGCCCTTCTTCGCCGCGTCCAGCTTGCGCTTGGCGGTTGGCGCGAAGCTCTTCTCGCCGGCGCTCTCGCTCACCGCAGCAGCGCTCCGGCTTGCGTCACTGCGGCAATCGACAGGTCGGCGAAGCGGTCACCCAGAAGTGGCACCGCCGCGATCAGCGCGGCAAGTCCCGCCAGCACGCTCGCCGGAAGGCCCAGCGCGAAGAGGTTGAGCGAAGGGGCGGAGCGGCTGACGATTCCCGTCACGACCTGCACCACCAGCAGCACCAGCGTGACGGGCAGGGCGATGGCGACCGCGGCGGCGAACATCTCCCCGGCAAAGCCCAGCAGCGTGTGGATCGTTTCCGGGCCGAGCCACGTCCCGCCAGGCGGGAAGGCCTTGTAGCTCTCGACGATCAGGGCGATCCACGCAAGATGCGCGCCGAGCCCGAGGAAGCTCAGCGTCATCAGCACGCCGAGGAACTGGCCCAGCACCGGCGAGCGCGCGCCCGTGCCCGGATCGACGCTGGCGGCAAGGTTCATGCCCATGCCGCCGCCGATCACTTCGGCCGCAATCACCGGCGCGGCGAACGAAAGCTGGAGGACGAAGCCCAGCGCGAGGCCGACCAGCACTTCCCTGAGGCAGGCGATCAGCCCCGCCAGCGAGAACAGCGCGTGCGGCACGGCCACCGGCGTCCAGGTGATGACCAGCGCGGCGATCGCTCCCGCAAGGATCACGCGCAGCTGCATCGGCACGCTCGCCGATCCGAACAGCGGAACCGCCAGCATCGCCGCGCCGATCCGCGTCATCGCGAAGAGCAGGCGCCACAAGTCGGCCTCGACCGGGCCGAAACCGAGGCTCAGCGTATTCACCGGGTGATCCCCGCGATGGCGGCGAAGATCTCCTGCGTGAAGTCGCCGATGAGCCCCATCATCGCCGAGCCGAACAGCACCAGCACGACCGCGGTGATGGCGAGCTTGGGCACGAATGTCAGCGTCTGTTCGTTGACCGAGGTCGCGGCCTGGATCACGCCGACGACAAGGCCCACTGCGAGGCTGGCGAGCAGCACCGGCGCGGCGACCAGCGCGGTCACCCACAGCATGTGGTCGGCAAGGCTGAGAAGCGAGGCGGTGTCATTCATCAGTTGAAACTCGCGGCGAGGCTGCCCATCAGCAGCGCCCATCCGTCGACGAGGACGAACAGCAGCAGCTTGAACGGCAGCGAGACGATCGTCGGGCTCATCATCATCATGCCGAGACTCATCAGCACCGAAGAGACGACGAGGTCGATCACCAGAAACGGCAGGAACAGCATGAAGCCGATCTGGAACGCGGTCTTCAGTTCGCTGGTGACAAAGGCGGGAAGCAGGATCGACCACGGGACCTGGGCCGCGTTGGCGAACCTTGGCGCGTGGGCCATGTCGGCGAACATCATCAGGTCGTGTTCGCGCGTCTGGCGGATCATGAAGGCATGGAACTCGCCCCCGCCCGCGCCGATCGCCTGCTCGAGGTTGATCGCGCCCGCGGCATAGGGCTGGATCGCCTCTGCGTTCACCTTGTCGAGCGTGGGTGCCATGACGAACAGCGAGAGGAACAGCGACAGCCCGATCAGCACCTGGTTGGGCGGCGACTGCTGCAGGCCCAATGCCTGCCGCAGGATCGACAGCACCACCAGGATGCGGGTGAAGCTGGTCATCATCAGGATCAGGCCGGGCAGGATCGTCAGCAGCCCCATCACGATAAGGAGCTGGAGCGACAGCGACAGGCTGCCGCCCGACGAACCGGCGACCTGGCCCAGTGCCCGGTCCAGGGCGCCCGGAACCCCGGCGGGCGCGGCCACTTGCGCGCGAGCGATCGCGGGGAGCAGCAGCGCTGGCAGAGCGAAAGGGGCGGCAAGGCGCTTCACGGCCGGGCCTCCCGCGCGGGCGCCTCGGCGAGCCGCACCAGCCCGCCCTTGCCCGCCGAGACGAGGATCTCGCGGCCATGGAACTCGAGCACCGCGAGCCTCAGGCCGGGGCCGAGCATCTGTGTCTCGATCACCTTGACCGCGCGTTCGCCGGTGCCGGCGACCATGCGCGCCTGCGCCTTGCGCGCAAGCCACAGGCTGGCCCAGGCGAGCCCGCCGATCAGCGGCAGCAGGATCAACAGCTTGAGGACGTAGAACAGCATCAGGCCGCCTCCGCCCCGCGGGTGGGCGCATCGCGGCCGACCAGCTCGACGATGCGCAGCCCGAAGCGCTCGCCATTGGCGACAACCTCGCCGCGCGCGATCAGCTTGCCGTTGACCATCACGTCGAGCAGTTCGTCGGTCAGCCGGTCGAGCATGACCACGCTTTCCTCGCCCAGCGCGAGCACGTCCTTGAGTTTCATCACGGTGCGGCCAAGCTCTACCGTGAGGCGGACATCGACGTCCTTGATCAGTTCGAAGCCGCGAAGCGATTGGGTCATGGCTGGCCTTTCGTCAGGTAATGCTGGTGATCTGGATGGCGACGCGGTCGTCCTCGGCGCCCACCGCGCCGCGCGCGATGGTGGTGCCACCGGCAACGAGCGGCACGGCGCGCGCCACCGAAACGGACAGGACCTGCCCGACCTCGAGCGCGCCGAGCTTCGAGAGCGGCAGCGCCATGTCGACCAGCACTGCGCGCAAGGGCAGCGGCAGGTCGGCGAAGGGCGTGTCGGTCGGCAGGGCCACCGCGCGGGGCGCAGGGGCGGGGACACGCTCGCCATGGCCGAACAGCTCGGCGAGCGTGGCGAGCGGGAAGGCCAGCGTCAGGCCCCAGGGCGCCCGCTGTTCCTCGGTCACGGACAGACGCAGCGTGGCGATACGGGTGCCCTTGGCGAACGGCGCAAGCTCGGAAAGGCTGCCGTCGCGGCGCAGCGCGCGCATCGCTTGCGGATCGATGCCAAGCGCCGCGGCGAAACGATCGCAGACCAGCGTCTCGATGCGCTGGATCATCAGGTCCGCGGACATCGCGAATGCGTTGGGCAGGCTGGCCGGGGGCTCGCCCGCGCCGCCGAATGCCCGGTCGACGAGCGACAGAGCCGCGCCGGCGTCGAACGTCAGCAGGATCGGGGCCGCGGCGGGTCCGAAGCCGAGCAGCGAGTTGGCGGCGAGTTCGGGGTGGAATTCCGCGAAATCGTCGTAGCATTCCTCGGCGGTCTTCGCGCTTTCCACTTCGGCCATCGCGCCGAGCAGCGGATAGAGCGCGAGCGGCATCAGCCGCGCAAGCCGCGTACCGGCGCGATCGAGCGCGGCGACCAGCTCGGCCGGGCCCGGCCCGGCACGCAGCAACTCGGCGCAATGCTGCGCGACCGGCCGTTCGGCGACGAAGGTGCGTTCGGGCTTCACTGGACCAGGAACGTGCGGAAGTAGACGCGGTCGACCCCGCCGAAGCCCTCCGTCCGGACCAGGACCTGGTTGATCGCGTCGGTCAGGCGCTTCTGCAGGCGGTCCTTGCCCTCGGGCGTGATGACGTCTTCCTCGGGCGTGTCGGCGAGCACGACCAGCATGGCCGAGCGGATCGCCAGCTCGTGCTTCGCCAGCCACATCAGCACGCGGCCGTCGCGGCGGGTCGAGCAGGCGAGGCTGGTCTGCACCAGCGCGTCGGACCCCTTGAGGTTCGAGGTGAAGTCCTCGGCGAAGGTATAATAGGCGGTGCGGTACTCGCTGCCGCCATCGCCCTCGACTTCGGCGACACTGCCGCCCTCGCCTTTCCCGTCGGCCGGGGGCGGGGCGTAGGGGTCTTCCTCGCCCTTGCGGATCAGTTGCGGGCCGGGGTCCTTCTTCCCGGCCGCGTGACCGCCGCCGATCAACCCGGCCGCGACGAGCCCGTAGGCCCCGCCGCCGCCGACGCCGAGCAAGGCCAGCGCGCCGACGATGATCAGCAACTTGCCCTTGCCCCTCTTCGGCTTGTGGTCCTTGTCCTTCTTGTCACTCATCGTATTGGTCCCCCGTTCAGGAAGCTCAGGCGAACCGGCACGAGCGGTCGGTGGTTTCGCGCCTCTCTTCGGGGCGATCGGTGGAAGCAGCGGTGCCGGCTGCAGTTGCGGTTCGGCGCGTGGCCTGCGCGTGCGAGCCCTGCGTGCCCGGTTGCCCCTCGTTCCCGGCCGCGGTCTGTCCCGAGCCTTGCCCGGCTCCCTGGGCCACGGACTCGCGCTGGCCGTGTTGCGCGGGGGCATCGCGCTGCGCTGTGCTGTCGGTCGATGCCTGCGCGGCATTGGCCGCGGCGACGAAGCCCGGATCGGCGCTCGTCAACGAGACCGCCAGCACATCGCCGTCGTGGTGGAACTTCATCGCCACTGCGCCGAATTCGGCATGGCTCAGCGTCGCCTGCACGCTCTGCGCCCCGGCGTGCTCGCGGGCGCGGGCGATGGTGTCGACGAGCTGCGCGAAATCGATCCGGTCGGGCTGGGCCGGCGCGGCGGGCCGGGCGGGGACGGCGGCAACCACCGGGCCCTGCGCGGCGAGCTGGGCGCCAGTCGTGGGCGGCTGGGCCGGCGCGGCGTTGGTAGCGGGCGCTTGGGGCGGCGGTGTCTTGTCGCCGCTGATCGAGGGTGAGGCGCCTGTGGCGCGCGGGGCTGCCGGGACCGGAGAGGAGGGCTGTTCCGCCGGGGCTAGCGGCTTTGCGCCGTGCCGCGCGACGGGCGCGGCCGGGACCGGGGCTGCGGCCTGGGCGGTCGCATCGCTGTCGTCCATGTCCGTTGGCGTCGGTGCTCCGGCCGACGCGCCCGCGGCGAGCCGAGGCGCCGGTTCGAGATGGATCGTCGCGCGCGCGAGCCCGGGGGGGATGCGAATTGCCTGCGGTCCGGTCGGGTCCAGCGCTGCGGTCACCGGTGCTTGCGCAAGCAGGCTGGAGGCGGGGATGAGCGACGCACGGTTTGCAGCGATGTCCACCCGCACTTCCTCGACGGCGACCGAGGCGGGCTGCGCGGGTTTGGTGACGGCGGCGAGGGCGAGGACGTTCAAGGGTGCTTGCGGCACGAGGGCAGCGGGCGGGGCCGCAGCCGTGCCGGTTTCGCCATGATCGCCCGCTTCACCATCGCCGTCCGCTGCGCCCTTCGATGCGGCGTCGGCGCTGGCGGCGACCACCAGCGGATCGAGCCCGGACACCGTGACCGGTTCCTGTCGTCCGGCTCGCGCCTGCACGGCCTTGCCGGGCGGCAAACTCTTGCCGGTTGCCGCCGCTGCGGACATACGCGGATCGACCTCGTTCCCGGCGCTTGCCGGTTCCGCGCCCAGGGTGCCGCCACTCGCCATGAGACTCGCGAAAAGGCCCGAAACCTGCGGTATTGCACCCTTCGCGGGTTGCATCGAGGCTGGCAGACCCGGCGCGGCAAGGGAAGGGACGGTCTGTGCGATCATGGCGGCGCGGGTCTCCTGTGGCCGGCACTGCGCCGGTTCACCGGAGACTATTCAAGACCCGTGCCAGAACCGCCGCCGAGCGCCTTGCGCACGTCCGCGGGATTGGCGGCCTCGACTTTGCGCGTGATGCGCCGCTCGCTCTGGCGGACACGATCTTCCACCGCCGCGCGGCGGCGTTCGGCAAGGATCGCTTCCTCGGTGCGGGCGTCGGCGACAGCGCGGGCGCGATCGGCGTCGGCCCGCGTACCGCGCGCGATCGTGTCGAGCCCGGCGCGGAAGGCATGGAGCGCATCCAGCGCCTGCCCGTCGCTCGCCCCGGCGCGCGGGGCATAGTCGCCGTGCATCCGCTCGGTGCGTTCGGCCAGCGCCAGCAGCTGCGCGAGCGTGCATTCGGCGCGGCCCGCTTCGGCCAGCGCGGACTGCTTCGCGACGGCGCGGATGCGTTCGAGCCGCTGCAACCGCGCGAGGCGCGCGCGTTCGGCCTTCATTGCTGCGGAGCCCCGAGCAGCCGCACCAGCGACTCGACGCTGGCGTCGATCGGCACGACCTCGCCCTGCGGCTGGCCGAGGAAGGCGACGAGCTGGGGGTGCATGGCGATCGCGCGGTCGAGCTGCGGGTCGGCCCCGGCGCGATAGGCGCCCATCAGGACCAGGTCGCGGTTCGCCTCGTGGGCCGCGATGAACGCGCGGAACTGGCGGGCGAGCGCCTGGTGCTCGCGCGAGGTGATGTCGTTCATCACGCGGCTCAAGGACGCGGCGATGTCGATCGCCGGATACTGCCCGCGCTGGGCGAGCTCTCGGCTCAGCACGACGTGCCCGTCGAGGATCGCGCGCGCGGTGTCGACCACCGGATCGTCCTGCGAATCCCCGTCTGCGAGCACGGTGTAGAGGCCGGTGATCGAGCCGCCCGACGCGGCGGAATTGCCCGCGCGCTCGACCAGCTTGGTGATCGTGGCGAGCGCGGAAGGCGGATAGCCGCGCGCCGCGCCCGGCTCGCCAAGCAGCAGCGCAATCTCGCGTGCGGCATGCGCGACGCGGGTCAGGCTGTCCATGATGAGCAGCACCCGCTTGCCCTTTGCGCGGAATTGTTCGGCGAGGCTGGTGGCGAGCAGTGCGCCGCGGATGCGCAGGTTGGGGGCATGGTCGGCGGGCACCGCGACCACCGCGGTGCGCGCGCGCTTTTCGCCCGCCATGTGGCGTTCGACGAAGTCCGAGACTTCGCGTGCGCGCTCGCCGATCAGGCCGACGACCACAACCTCAGCCTGTGCGCCGCGCGCGATCATGTCGAGCAGCACCGACTTGCCCACGCCCGAACCCGCCATCACGCCGATGCGCTGGCCCACGCCGAAAGTCGTGAGCGCGTTCAGGGCGCGCACGCCGGTGTCGAAGGGCTCGCGCACCGGCGAGCGGTCGAGCGCCGACGCGCGCACGCCGCCTGCGGGCCATTCCTCGCGCGCGGGGATGGCCGGGCCGCCGTCGATCGGCAGTCCTTCGCCGTCGACCGCGCGGCCGAGGAACGCGTCGCCCACCGCGAGCATGCCGGGATGTCCCTCGGTGCGCACGCGCGCGCCGGGGCGCAGCATGACCGTGTCGCCCAGCAGCATGGCGAGCGCATGGCCGTTGCGGAAACCGATGACTTCGGCGCCGAGCGCGCCGCGTCCGTGCGCGATGCGGCATTGCGTGCCGATCGGCGCGTTGAGACCGGAAACTTCCAGCAGTCCGCCGTCGCAACTCGTGACGAGGCCATAGCGGCGCGGGCCGAGGTCGGGCGCAAGGCCGCGACAGCTGTCGAGCAGGGTCAGCACGCGCGCAGCGCTTCCTCGATCGCGCGGCGCCACTGGCCGGGGCCGTCTTCGACGCCGCCACCCGTGCCCTCGATGCGCAGGTCTCCGCGCTCGAGCTCGGGATCGGGTTCGAAGTCCCAGCCGGCGGGCAGGCGCCGGGCGACGAGCGCGAGGTCGTCGGGGTGCAGCCGGATCACGCGCGCGTCGTCGGCGCGGGCCAGCATCCGCGCGGCGCGCTCGACGCGGCGGGTAAGCGCGCCGCTGTCGATCGCCGCTTCGGCGAGCACGCTGTCGCAGAGCGCGAAGACGGTTGCGCGCAGGCGCTCGGCCAACAGCCGGGTCTGGTCTTCGTCGAGCCGGGCGCAGGCGATCTCTATCGCCGCGCGTGCGGCATCGCGTTCCTGCTGTTCGGCCTGGCACGCGGTCCGGGCCTGCGCCGCCCCGGCGGAAAATCCCTCGGCGCGCGCCAGTTCCAATGGGTCGGATGTCTCCGCCTGCCGCACCTCATGCTGCACCCGGACAAGCGCAGCATCATCCGTAAAGCGCGCATCGCGAACGAAGCCGCGCGGGGCCGCGGAAAGGGCGGCGAGCGCGTCAGACATATCAGACATAATCGTCGTCGCTCGCGCCGAACACGATCACGCCCTCGGCGGCGAGGCGGCGGGCGACGCCGACGATGGCCTTTTGCGCTTCGATCACTTCGGCCATCTTCATGCGGCCGCGCGCTTCGATCTCGTCCTTGAGGCCGTCGGCGGCGCGGCTCGACATGGCGCGGAAGAACACGTCGCGCTGCTCTTCGGCGATGCCCTTGAGCGCGCCGATCAGCACGTCGCTTTCCACTTCGCGCAGCAGCGTGCCCATCGACTTGTCGTCGAGCGCGAAGAGGTGCTCGAACTTGAACATCTCGGCTTCGAGGCTGCGCGCGAGCAGTTTGTCGAGCTTGGCGATCTCGGGCATCACGCGCTTCTCGACCGAGCGCGCCGAGGCATTGATGATCTCGGCCGCCTCGCGCACTCCGCCCATCGCCAGCGCACGCTGGCCGTGGAGTTCGCCGATGCGGCGCGACAGCATGTCCTCGAGCATTGTCAACGCCTGTGGCGCGACCGGGCCGAGCGTGGCGATGCGGTGGATCACCGGCGTCTGCTGGTCGCCAGGCAGCGAAGCGAGCACCTGCGCGGCGGTTTCGGGCTCGAGCTGGACGAGCAGTACGGCGATCGCCTGAGGATGTTCGCCGCGGATCAGCGGCACCAGCGCCTTGGGCGTGAGCCATCGCGCCAGTTCGATCGCGGTGGGGCGCTCGTCGGGGACGATGCGCTGCATCAGGTTGTCGGCCTTGAGGTCGCCCAGCGCGCGCGTCATCATGCCGCGCACCTGGCCAAGCCGGTCCTGCGCGGGAAGCCCCGCCTTTTCCGTGCGCGAGACGAAGCCGTTGATCGCAGAAAGGATCTCGTCGGGCCTGATTTCGCCCAGCGCGCACATCTTCTCGCCAAGGATCGTCAGTTCGCCGGGTTCGAGCCGCGACAGCACGCCGGACGCGAGCGTTTCGTCGAGCAACATCATCAGTACCGCGGCATGCTGCGCTCCGGAAATGGGCAGGGCCTCGCTCATGCTGCACCATCATGCTGCGGCTCTGCGTGCAGCATTTCGCGCAAGGCGGCGATCGCATGATCGGGCTTCTGTTCGATCAGGCGCTGAGCGGCGCCGATCTGCGACTGCAGCATGGCGGTGTCGATCGGACCCAGCGCCGGCTGAGCAGCGGTGCCATTCCCGCCGCCATCGGTTTCATTTCGGTCCTGGCTCGCGGCGCCCTTCCCCGCCTTGCCTCTGTCACTGGAGCTGCCGCCGCGCAGTGTCTTGATCAGCGGGCGCACGCCGAGCAGCAGGAACAGCAGCACCGCGATCAGCGCAACCGCGTTGCGCACGACCATAGCGAACCACGGCGCTTCGTAGAACGGGAGCGTGTCGAGGCGGGGCGGCTGGAAATCGCGCACCTCCACCGCAACCTGGTCGCCGCGCGAGGGATCGGCGCCGACCGCGGCGCTGACCAGCGCCTTGATCTGGTCGATGTCCGACTGCCTGGCCCTGGTCATGGCCTCCTTCGACAGCGCCACCGCGACCGAGAGGCGCTTGATCGCGCCCGGCGCGGCAGTCTTGACCGCCACTTCGCGGCCCAGTTCGTAGGTCTTGTTCGACGAGCTCTGGGTGTTGAGCGGCTGCGCCGCCGGCGTCGCGGCCGGAGTGGGCGTGCCGGTCGGCGGGCCGGGCTTGACGGTCGTCGCCGGCGGCGGGGTATTGGAGAGCACGCCGGGCACGCCCGATGCGCCCTGCTGGCCGCCGGCGGTCTGCGACTGCGTGTCGGCTTCGCTGCGCACCACGCCGTCCTTGTCATAGCTTTCGCGCGCGCTGGTCTGCTGGTCCATGTCGAGATCGACCTGGATTTCGGACGAGAAATTGCCTTCGCCCAGCATCGGAGTGAGCAGGGTTGAGACCTGCTGGCGCAGCTTCTCTTCCATGCGCGCCTGGAGGTCGAGCCGGTCGGCATCCGCGCCGCCGCCCGCCGAGAGCAGGCGGCCGTGCTGGTCGATGACCTTGACCGCGTCGATGCCGAGCCCAGGCACCGACCCGGCGACGAGGTTGACGATCGCGGTGACCTGGCTGTCGGAGAGCTGACGCCCCCGCGCGAGCCTGACCATGACCGAGGCGGTGGGCGGGGTGTTGTCGCGCACGAACACGGACTTGGCCGCTTCGGCGAGGTGGACGCGTACAGCCTCGAGCCCGTCGATCTGCATGATGGTAAGTTCGAGCTCGCGCTCGCGCGCGGCCTGGAGCCGTTCGCCTTCCAATGCGCGCGAGGCACCCATCGGCAGCTTGTCGATCATCTGCTCGCCGGTTTCGGGCGTCGCCAGCGCGCCGTCGGAGGCGGCGAGCATCCGCGCCTTGTAGAGATCGTCCTCGTCGACCGTGATCGCCCCGGTGGAATTGTCGATGCGGTAGCCGATCGAGGCCTTGTCGAGCGCGGCGGCGACTTGCGCGCGCTCGCCGTCGGACAGGTCGGTATAAAGCACACGCTGCGGCGCGGGAGCCATCGTCGCCCACAGCAACGCGGTCGCGCCGGCCGCTGAAACGCCCGCGAACCAAGGCAGCGCGCGGCGCACAGGCGGTTGCGAAACGAAGGCGCCGATGCGCCGCATCGCGCTGCCGCCTGCCGCATCGGTCAGCGGGGCGAGGAGCGATCCCGGTTGCCCGGAGGCTGCGGCCATCGCTTCGGGTGAAGTCGCCATGTCCATCTATCAGACCCCCATCCGCATGATGTCCTGGTAGGCGGAGAGCAGGCGGTTTCTCACCTGCAGCGTCGCCTCGAACGAAACTCCGGCTTCCTGCCGGGCGAGCATGACCTTGGCGACGTCCATCACTTCGCCCTTCTCGTATCCGGCGGAGAGCGCCTCGGCGTTCGCCTGCGAAGCGCTGACCGTGTCGAGCGCGGACTTGAGCGCGTGGCTGAAGCCGCCTGCCGGCCCTTCTGGCTGCAGGGGCGCTGTGCCTTGCGCGGATTTCGCGTCCTTGAGCTGCTGGAGCAGCGCGGAACGGTCGATGATCTGCTGGCGCAGCACAATGATCTGCTGGACGCCTGCCGCGCTGCCGCCGATTCCGCCGACCCCGTTCATCGCCGGCCTCCGGCGACCGCCATGCCGGCTTCGCGGAAGCTGGCGAGGCGATAGCGCAGCGTTCGTTCGGAAATGCCGAGCTCGCGCGCAGCGGCGACGCGGCTGCCACCGCAGGCATCGAGCGTGTCGAGGATCGCGCGCGCTTCATGCATCTGCACGATGTTCGACAGCTTGCCGCCGTTCTCGGACACAGCGGGTGAGGGCGCGCTGTCCTCGATGAGCCGTGCCGGGCGGTCGAACACGATATGCTCGGGGCGGATCTCGTCGGCACCGCCGACGAGCAGCAGCGCGCGGCGCACCACGTTTTCCAGTTCGCGCACATTGCCGGGCCAGGAGTGGCGGACCAGCATCGCCAGCGCCGCTTCGCCCAGCCACGGTACCGGATGCGTGTCGGGCGTGTGGCGCAGCAACAGCGCGAAGGCCAGCGGGGCCACGTCCTCGCGGCGTTCGCACAGCGCGCGCAGCGCCAGCGGAAACACGTTGAGGCGATAGAACAGGTCGGCGCGGAAGCGGCCTTCCTCGACTTCGCGGGGCAGGTCGCGGTTGGCGCAGGCGATGATCCGCACATCGACCTTGACCGGCTGGGTCGCGCCCAGCGGCACGACTTCGCCTTCCTGCAGCGCGCGCAGCAGCTTGGCCTGGAGGTTGAGCGGCATCTCGGCGATCTCGTCGAGCAGCAGCGTGCCTCCGTCGGCGGCGCGGAAGAAGCCTTCGCCCGCCGCGCTGGCGCCGGTGAAGGCGCCCTTCTGGTGGCCGAACAGCAGCGCCTCGAGCATAGCCTCGGGCATCGCGGCGCAGTTGATCGCGACGAACGGCTTGCCCGCGCGGGGGCTGCGGTCGTGAATGAAGCGGCTGAGCACTTCCTTGCCGGTGCCGGTCGGGCCATTGATCAGCACGGGGATGTTGCTGGCGGCGAGGCGCTCTGCCAGCGCGAGCACCGAAAGGCTTTCCGGGTCGGCGGCGATCGGCATGCCGGGACGCGTCGCCGCGGCGAGCAGCGCGGCGAGCGGCGCTTCGGCCGAGCCGTCGGCATAGCGCAGCGTGAAGCGCCCGCGGCCCAGCCGGGTGATCGAGGGCTTGCCGGCGCGCTCCAGGCCGATCGCGGCAAGCATCGGCTCGGCCGCGGGCCTGTCCGTCGCGTCGTGCAGGACCACCCGGTCGCAGACACCCGCCGCGCCGATCACTGCCGCCGCGCGCTGCACCAGCGGCGCGTGGCGCGAACCCGCGGCGCCGGCGAAGCGCAAACCCGTTCCCGCTCCCGCTCCCGCGCCCGTTCCTGTTCCTGTCATGGCTTTGCCCCCGGTGTTAACCAAACTTCGTCCCGGGGGCGTTTTCGCGCGGAACGACCAAACAGCCGGTAAGGTTAAGCCGCGGATCAATGCTTAGGGGCAAGTACCTAGCGGATTGATTTTGACATTTGCGTCCCCTGGCGGCTGGGATGGGTCTGCGACTGTCAAAATCATAAAATCCAATTGAATCATAAGTGTCCAGTGGTCCGAAGAGATTCTGACATTCGAGCGCGACCGAGCCGCGGACGGTATCGAATGTCAGAATCGGACCACTGGCGGCAGGCATCGCGGTCGGGGCAGGGCTTAAAGTTCCGCGGGGATTGCCGGTCTTTCCCTCCGACAGCCGCGCTCAACCAATCGAACGGCCGGCAGTCCTTTTCGGGAACAAGAGCTGGAGATTCACCAATGTCCGTGATCAACACCAACATCGCCGCCACCCGCGCGGCCAATGCCTCGACCAGCGCCAACCTCGCGCTCGGCACCGCGATGCAGCGCCTGTCGACCGGCAAGCGCATCAACAGCGCGAAGGACGACGCCGCCGGCCTGGCCGTCGCGAACTCCATGACCTCTCAGATCAACGGCATGGCTCAGGGCGTGCGCAATGCCAACGACGGCATCTCGCTGGCGCAGACCGCCGACGGCGCGCTGAACGAAGTCACCAACATGCTGCAGCGCGTTCGCGAACTGGCGGTGCAGGCGAAGTCCGCCACCTACCAGTCGTCGGACCGCGACTACATGAACACCGAAGTCACGCAGTTGCAGTCGCAGATCAGCGACGTGCTGTCGAACACCAAGTTCAACGGCGTTTCGGTGTTTGGTTCCTCGGACCAGACGTTCACGATCCAGACCGGCGACAAGACCACCGACACCGTCGATATCACCAGCAAGGGCATCGCGACACCGACGACGTTCGACGTGTCGGGCGCCGACGGAACCAACGCCGGCACGACGATGACGGCTGTCGACACCTCGCTAGGCGAAGTCAACGCAGCCCGGGCCACCTTCGGTGCGGGCCAGAACCGCCTGCAGTCGGTGGTGAACAACCTCAACGACAACATCACCAACCTGTCGGACGCGCGCAGCCGCATCCAGGACACCGATTACTCGGCCGAGACGACGCAGATGGCCAAGGCGCAGATCCTCTCGCAGGCTTCGACCGCGATGATCGCGCAGGCCAACCAGAGCCAGCAGAACGTTCTCTCGCTGCTGCGCTAGACAAGGTCTCCACCAAGCCCGCCCGAACCTTCGGGCGCGAGCCCGGCGCCACCCCCGGCGCCGGGCTCGATGCTTTTTGGCGGGCGGTGCCTTTCGGACGGAAACGCATCGGCGCTCGCACCGGGTAGGCGGTTACGGCAAGCGGCGTCAGGGTGAGGGAAGTTCCACCCTGTCACCCTGACCGCCGGTGCTTGTCGCACTGCTTTACATTGAATAAGTGCGTTCTGACGCGAAGGTTACGCCGTCCCGCAGGGCCCGTCTCCGCGCGCGAATTCCTCACGATTGCAAAGAACGGCGCGCAGTGTGGCAGGCCGCTGCGATGCAGGAAATCGGTTTGTGATGCCGTCGACGCGCCCAAGAAAGGGCCAGTGCAGCGCCCGCAACGTCGGCGTGTCCGGAACTGCCGTTTTTCGACGGGAAGCGCGCATCGCGGCCATTGGGCGCGTGACAGCTGGCGCGCCGCGCGGTCGCTCGCCGTACGGCTCTCCAGCGAGTGCAGCGGGGCAAGTCCGGTCCCTGATCGGCGCGTGGTCGGGCGCCCGCTCCCAAATCGGGTGACCGGAACTCTCCGCCGTGCCCGGGGCGGCCGCGTCAGTCCATCAGCAGGATCGAGATTCGCCGGTTGCGCGGGTCTTGCGGGTTGTCCTTGATCAGAGGTTCGCGGTCGGCGACGCCTTCGATGCGGGCGAATCGCGTGTTGGGGATGCCGTCGCGCATCAGCTCCTGGCGCGTCGCTTCGGCGCGCCCGGCCGAGAGCGACCAGTTGTTCGCGCCGGAACCGTCCTTCCACTTGAGCGCATCGGTATGCCCGCGGATCGTGATCCCCGAGGCGTCGCCGGACACTGTCTGTGCGATCGCCTGCAGCAGCTGCACCGCGTCAGGAGTGAGCAGCGTCGTGCCGAGCCGGAACATCGAGAAGTCGGCGTCGTCGACCAGGTCGATGCGCAGGCCTTCGGTGGTGTCGATCATGCGCACCTGACGGGCGAGGCGGCGCAGCCGCTCGCTGGCCTTGAGCTTCTCGTCGAGCTTCTGCTCCAGCGACTGCCGCCGCTTCACGTTGGCACCGCCCTCCCTGGGGCCGCCGGTCGAATCGCGCGGGATGGTGAGCGACCTGGTGCCGGTCTGCCCGGCGCGGTTGGGGTATTTGTCGGCATCGGTGATCGAGGAGCCGCCGAGCAGTCCGTTCGATCCCGCGCTGCCTTCCTTCATCTTGACCAGGGTGGGCGTGAAATAGTCGGCCAGCCCCTTGCGTTGCTTCTCGGTCGTCGCGCCGAGCAGCCACAGCAGCAGGAAGAAGGCCATCATCGCGGTGACGAAGTCGGCGTAGGCGACCTTCCACGCGCCGCCGTGGTGGCCGCCGGCGACGACGGTCACCTTCTTGACGATGATCGGCGCGGGCGGCTCGTTCTTGCCGCGATCGTTCTTGCTGGCGGCCACCCTACTTGCCCCTGAGGGCGTCGAGCAGTTCGGTCAGGCCCGGGCGGAAGGCGTGGCCCAGCCCCGAGCGGGCGCTTTCGACGACCAGCGGCTGCGGCCAGCCGTGCAGGCTCGCGATGACCACCTGCTTGACCGCGTGGAAGATCATCTCGTCCTGCTCGATCACCTGCTTCAGCCGGCCGGCGATCGGCGCGACGATACCGTAGGCGAGCAGTACGCCCATGAAAGTGCCGACCAGCGCCGAGCCGATCATTCCGCCCAGCACGCTGGGCGGCTTGTCGATCGAGCCCATCGTCTTGACCACGCCCAGCACCGCCGCGACAATGCCCAGCGCTGGCAGCGCGTCGGCGAGGTTCTGCAGCGCGTGCTGCGGCTCGTGCATCTCGTGGAAGGTGGTCTTCATGGCGTTGTCCATGACCTCTTCCACCGCGTGGACCTCCAGCGTGCCCGAAGAGACCACGATCAGCGTCAGCGCGTCGCAGATCAGCGATGTGAGCGGCTTGTTGGCGAGCAGCCGGGGATATTCGGCGAAAATCGCCGAGCTGGCCGGATCGGTGACATGGCTTTCGAGTGCGACCGGCCCGTCGGCACGCAGGATCTTCATGAGCTTGGCGGTCAGCGCGATGGCGTCGATGTGGTCCTGCTTGGTGTGCCTGGGGCCCTTGAACACCTTGCCGAAGGCGCCGCCGATCGCCTTGATCTCGTGCAGCGAGTTGCCCGTCACGATCGCGCCGATCGCGGCGCCGCCAATGATCAGCATTTCGTGCGGTATGGCCTCCATCACGGGGCCCAGCGCGCCGCCGGTGATGGCAAAGCCCCCGAAGACCATGACGAGCAGGATGACGATGCCGATGGCGGCGTACATGGTTAACGATCCCCCGAAAAAAAGAGCGCTCAGCCGAGCGCGTTGAACAGCGAAAGGCTGGCGAGCCTGGTGAAGCTTGCCTGGCTCGCCTGGAGCACGAGCATCGTCTGCTGGAGCCGCGCGACCGCGCCGGTGATGTCCGTGCCGCCGATGGCGCTCTGCTCGCTGGCGCGCAGGTCGGACACCGACTGGCGGTGCTGGTTGGCGAGGTCGATGAAATTCAGTCGCGCGCCGACCACGGTCTGCGCGGTAGTGATCGTGTCGAACCCGCTGGACAGCGCCGAGAGCGCGCTCTGCGCAGCCCCCTGCGGGTTGGTCGATCCGCCCTGCAGCGCGTCGGCCAGCGTCTTGAGCGTGGAGAGCAGGTCGGGCGTGGAGGTCCCGTCACCGCCGAACACCTGTGACCCGGTCATCGCGCGGGTGACGGTCTGGCCTTCGCCGAGCTGGACCTGCCCGGCGCTGGCGGTGCCGGCGTAGACCGCGTTGCCCGAAGAATCGAGCGTATAGGCAGCGCCCGCAGTCTGTCCGCCGAACAGCGCGTTGCCCGAGCCGTCACGGCTGTTGGCGAGTTGCAGTACCTGATCGTGGATCTGGCCGATCTCGCTCCCGATCGCGGCGCGCTGGGCGTCGGTCAGCGTGCCGCTGGCGGCTTGCGTTGCAAGCGTCTGCGCGCGCGAGACGGCGGTGACCAGGTCGCTGAGCACGCCGTCGGTGAGGTTGAGATCGGTCTGCGCGCTATCGGTATTGCTCTGATCGACCGCGGTCAGCGTGTCGGCGCGCGCCAGCGTGCGCAGGCGGGCGGCGGCGACCGGGTCGTCGGAGGACTTCGCAAGCTTCTGCCCGCTCGAGATCTGCTGCTGCAACCCTTCCGCGCTCTTGCGCAGCGAGGTGAGGTCGCCGATCGAACGGTCGTAGAAGGCCGAGGTCGCGTTGTTGAAGCCGATCATGGTCTGCTCACCTTATCGCCAGCATGGTGTCGAACAGCGTGGAAGCAACCTGCATGACCTTGCCGTTGGCCTGGAACGCCTGCTGGAAGCGCACGAGGTTGGCCGCCTCGGTGTCGAGGTCGACGCCCGCCTGCGCGTCGAGCGACTGCTTGGCGGTCAGCGCGATCGACGACAGCGCGTCGCGCGTGGTCGTGCGCGCGGCGATCGTCGAGGAGACGTCGAACAGCAGCGCGTTCATCCTGCCCGCCGGACTGGCGGTATCGACCGCCGAGATCATCGCGGTGAGGTTCGAGGAATCGACACTGTTTGCGCCCGCTCCGGCCGGAGCGGTGGCGATGGCCGAGCCGTCGCTGGCGGCAAGCGCCATGTCGGCGGCGCCGGTGCCCGAGAGCAGCGGCTGGCCCGCGCTCCCGTCGAGCGCGACGCCATTCGCCTGCGCGCTGTTGACGGTGCCGATCACCGAACTGGCGAGCGTGTCGAGGTCACCCCGTACTTGCGCGAGCTTGGTCAGCGCCTGACCGTCGCCGGCGATCGATCCCGAAGAAAGCGTCGCCGCCGCTCCGCCCACGTCGAAGTTCAGCGTGCCGTCGGCGGCGGTGGTCATATTGAGCGTGCCCGCGTTGCCGCCATCGACCAGCACCGGCCCCGAGGCGTCGCCCGCCTGCACCTTCACGGTGCCGTCGACCGGCGAGATCGTCGCGGTGATCCCGGCATAGCCGCTGATCTGCTGGAGCAGCTGGTCGCGCTTGTCGAGCAGCGCGGTCTGGTCGCTGCTGGCGGTGCTGGCGCGCGCGAGCTGGAGGTTGGTGCGGGCGAGCTCGGCGGTCATCGTGTTCACGTTGGCGACCCCGGCCGAGGCATCGAACTGCATGCCCTGGCCCGCCGAATCGAGTTCGCTCGAGGCGAGCCGGAAGGTGTCCGCCATGGTCTTGGTCGATGCCAGCGCATTGGCGCGCAGCGAACTGTCGGCGGGGTTCTGCGTCAGCTGGCGCAGCGCCGCCTCGAAGCCGGTGATCGAGCCGTAGAGGTTGGTCTGCTCGAGCGCCGACTGCACGTTGCCCAGCCCCGAAAGCTCGGCGTCGGCGCGCGACAGGTCGCTGCCCGTGCGGCGCACCTCGGCCTGGCGGAAGGCATCGACGTTGCGGGTGATCCCCGAAACGCGCACCCCCGACAGCGAGATGTCGCCGATCCGGCCGATGCCGCCCGAACTCGCGACTTCGGCGAGCGTGGCCGAGCGCCGCACGTAGCCGCCGGTCGAGGCGTTGGCGATATTCTGCGAGGTGACGTCGAGCGCCGCCTTCGCCGCCCTCGCGCCGCTCGCCGCGATCGAGAGGAGGTCGGAGGCCATGGTCTACATCGCTTTCCCCCCTCCCGCTTGCGGGAGGGGTTGGGGGTGGGCAATTCCAGGGCTGTCGGGTTGGTCGCCCACCCCTGACCCCTCACGCAGGCGGGGGAGGGAATCTGCGAGGTGTGCGGGAAGCTGCGCCTCCACCAGCGCGGCGAGGCCCAGCGTGCCCTGTTGCGCGGCGATGTCGGCGAAGCGTTCGTCCTGCATCTGGCGGAAGGTGTCCAGCGCCTCGGAGCCGAACAGCTCGTCGCCGAAGCTCGTCTTGCGGGCGC
>JAJXVK010000016.1 GCA_021782155.1 Pseudomonadota bacterium | reverse complement strand
CGTGTTCCGGCGCGGCGCGCCCGGCGCAGCCGGCGGCCTGCTGTGTCTGTTCAATCTCGGCGGCCAAGAGCGGCGCTTCACCCTGCCCGCGGGAGCCGGCGAGGTTCTCGACTATGGCTTGCCTGGTGCGGTCGAGGGCGGCGAAGCCGTGTTGCCGCCCTGGGGCGGGATCGTGCTGCGGGCATGAGCGCGGTCGCGCGAGCCCTGCGCGTCGGGACCGCGGGTGTCGCACTGCTCGCGCTGGCCGGAGCCTCCCCCGAACGCGGGCCGCCGGCGAGCGATCCGCAGTCCCTTGCCTATTCGATCGAAGAGGGGCGCAATCTCAACGCCTTCCTGCGCGATGGACCGGTTGCCGCCCACTTGTTGCTGAGGTCAGGACACGATCCGCACCTGATCGTAGCCTTTCCCGCCGGCAACAGCGGCGTGGGCGTGTGGTTCGACCGGCTGGCTGGCAAGGCGCAATGGCAAGTCGATTCCAGCCCCGTTGCCGTCACGTCGGCGGACGGCGAGGGACGCGCACTTCGTGGCATCACCGCGACGGTGTCCATTGATGCGCCGGACCTGCGCGTTCGTGGCGCGGTGCTGTCTAGCGTCCGGGTGCTGCGCGACTACGAACTCTCCGGCAAGCAACCCGAAGTAACCTACACCGGGCCCAAGCTCGGGTCGCAGAGCGTGGGGTGGGAGCGCGATCGCCTCGATGGCGCACCGGGCTACCGCCTCACGCTCGATGTCCTCGATGGACGCATCGTCGATGGCCGGATCGTCGCGGTGCCCGGTGGGCGCATAAGAATTCGTCTTGTCGCGCTCACCGGCGAGAAGCCGTTGACCCCGCTCGCCGGAGCAGCGTTGCTCAATTCGCGCGCGGGCGACGATCCCGCAGCCCGCCACGCGCTGGAATTCCTGTCGTACCGCGAAAAGTTCCTCGCCGGGTCCTGGCGCTTCGACACCTATTTCGGTCGAGACACCCTGATGAGCGTCCGCTTGCTTATGCCCGCGCTTACGCCTCGCGCCATCGACGCCGGGCTGGGTTCGGTGCTCGCCCGGCTCTCGCCGCAGGGTGAAGTCGCGCATGAGGAAGACGTCGGCGAATTCGCGGTGCTCGATCACATGCGAACCGACGGAACCCGCAGCGCCGCGCCGGTCTATGACTACAAGATGGTCGACGAAACTGCGATGCTGGCGCCCGTCATCACGCACTGGCTGTTGGACGATCCGCGCGCGCGTGATCATGCCGCGGCATTTCTGGCCCAGGATGCCTCGAACGGACGCAGCAACGGCGCGGCGCTGGCCGCGAACCTGCTCAAGGTCGTCAGCGAAAGCGCGAGCTTCGCCGCCGATCCCCGAGCCTCGCATCTTGTTGCGCTCAAGCCGGGCGTAAACGTGGGGAATTGGCGGGACAGCGAGGACGGGCTGGGCGGCGGACGCTTTGCCTACGACGTCAACGCGGTGCTCGTCCCCGCCGCGTTGCAGGCAGCGGCCCGGCTCGAAGCCAGCCGCCTGCTCGATCCCTGGCTCGATGCGAGCGGACGCGCGAAGCTGCGAAGGGCCGGCGAGATGGCGCGGATTTGGCAGGCGCGCGCGCCGGCTATGTTCGACGTGCGGCTGCCTCCCGCGGAAGCCAGGCACGCCGTGGCCGCCGCCGCCCGCAAGGCAGGCGTCTCAGATCGGCCCGCACTTGCTGCCATGCCGCACGGAGAGTTCCGCTTTTCCGCACTTTCGCTCGATGGCAACGGCAAGCCGGTCGGCGTGCTGCACTCGGATGAAGCCTTTGCGCTTCTCTTTTCCAATCCATCGCCAGGGGACCTGGACTGGATGGTCGCGACCATGATGCGTCCGTTTCCGGCTGGATTGATGAGTGATGCCGGGCTGTTCGTCGCAAATCCGGCATTTGCCAGCCGCGGCGCGGCCGCGCGCTTCACGCCGGAGGCCTATCACGGTGAGGTCGTCTGGTCGTGGCAGCACGCGCTGTTGCTTGCGGGGCTTGACCGTCAACTGGCTCGCAACGACCTTCCGCCAGCGATCCGGATGCATTTGACCCGGGCCCGCCGGCAAATCTCGTCGGTCATCGCCCGAACGCGGAAATGGCGGAACTCCGAGTTGTGGTCATGGCGGGTCGAGGCAGGGAAGATCGAACCGTCGGCCTTCGGCGCATCGGATCGCGATGCCGATGAATCCAACGCCGCGCAATTGTGGAGCACGGTCTTCCTGGGCCTGACCCGGTAGGGCTAGCGCCATCAGGCCGGCGTCCGGCAAGGTCGAACGGGTCACATCCCGCGGGCCGATCCCCCGGCGGGATAAACCGGATTCCATCCGAGACAATTCCATCCGAGCCGGTTTATAATCGACCGGAGGAGGCTCCGCCGTGAACATCCATCACAACACTCTCGTCCTGGTAGCAGACGGCAAGAAGTTCCTGCTGTTGCGCAACACCGGGGACTTCAAGGCGCCCGTGCTCGTCTGCGAAGAGAGCGGCGAACAGGAAAACCCCTCGGCCCGCGACCAGGGGAGTTCCCCGCCCGGTCGCGCGTTCGGCAGCGGCGCCGCGCGCAGTGCGGTGGAGCAGGCCGACTTTCACCGCCAGGCCAAGCAGGTTTTCGCGGGCTTCATTGCCGAACGGCTGGGCAAGCTCGAGCAGGGCGGCGACTTCGAAGAGCTGGTTGTGGTTGCCCCGGCACGCACGCTGGCGGAGCTTCGCGCACATTGCGATCAGCAGGTGAGCGCGCGGATCGTCGCGGAAATCGATAAGGACCTTACCAGGCACCCGGTCGACGAGATCGCGGCCATCCTTCTCAAGGCCGATTGATCGCGCCGCCCCGGCACGATGCGGCAGGCGTCCCACCGGCTTGGCGGATGAGCAAGGCGGCGGCGGGCGGAAAAGCCGTGCGACCGCCTGCTCATTCAACGCTTCGCGATGGATCTGGCGAGCTTCAGGACCGCTAGGACCAGAACCCCGACGGCAATGACCAGCGTGAGCCAGAGGATGACGGTGCGCGGCGAGAAGCCGCCGTCGCCCGTGGCGGCAAGCGCGACGACCGTCGGCCTGCCGTTCCTGGTCAGGATATTCGCCTTGGGCAGGTTCGCCGGCTCCAGGTCCTGGCGATCGGATGCAAGCTCGCGCGTGGTCAGGTACGTGTCCGGCGCGGAGGCCAAGCCCGCGGCGAGGGTGTACGGCGGCGCGCCGTCGAACTGCACCGCCAGCCCGACCGAGGCAAACTGCAAGCGGAGCTCTGGCGCGTGGCCGAAACCGCCGGTGCGCTCGTCGGCCTCGATCCGGTGGCTGCCGTGGTCGGCGCCGTGCAGTTCGATGACGGTTCCGCCCTGTCCGGAACGGCGAACCCGCCGACGAACGAGGCCATGGCCATCGCCAGCAAATCCTCGAGCAGGGCAAGCGCGCAGCCCAGCCCGCAGAACAGGATGAGGAAGCCGAACGCGGGTGCGAACGGGATCAGGTCGAACAGGCGGGACCTGGCGAAAATCGTGAGGTAGAGGACGGCGACGCCCGTGCCCTCCAGCGCGCGGGCAAAGGCAGGGCGTTCGTTGCGCTTGCGGAGTCCGACAACCAGCAAGGCGACGCCTGCGAGGCCGACGAGGGCGAGGCGCAATTCGAGCGGGAACAGGCCGATGCTCGCGGCGTAGCGGGCAAGGAACGACAGGCCCACGAAGAGGATGACGAGACCGGCGCGCACGATGGTGTTGCCGCCCGGTACCCAGGCTTTCGCGGCTTCCAGCCATTGGCCCACCAAGGCAGGTTGCGGGGTTTCGTAGTTGGGCGAGGCAGGGCTCGGCCTGGCAGCGCCGCCGCTGGCCGATTCCGGTCCGGGCTCGCCGAACCGTTCGCGCAGGGAGCCGACGATTTCCTCCGGTCCGGTGGCCTCGGCAGCGATCGCCTCATCCGTCGGCAGGGATTCCGATTGCGGCATCGGGCGAGGCGCTTGTTCCGGCCCAGTGGCGGGAATGGCGGGCGCGTACCGTGATAATGCCGCGGAAATTTCGCTGCGCACGCCGGCCCTCAGCCAATAAGCCCGCCCCAAGTCCCAGCAATCCCCCCAAGTACGACGCCAAAGCCGCCGGACTCAATCCAGAACAGGCCCAACAATGCTCCAACTGCCGTAGTCCACGCTATCAAGGCACCTCTCCCACGCCGGTTCGACCAACCCTGTCTCAACCGGCAATCTGCGGGAAACTTCAACCGGCGGCGCGCTTGAATCCGGCCATGCGCATCAGCGAACCGTCGATGGCCGCGACCGCCTCCGCATGCGATTTGATCTCCGCGGCCAGCTTGGTGGTGACGAACAGTTCGTCGCGCGAGACGCTGCAGGTGCGCAGACCTTCGCCCACGCCGTTCTCGTTGGCATAGGCCTGCGCTGTGTCGAAATGGCGATAGCCGATCGCCGCCGCGTCGCGCACGGCTTCAGCGGCCCTGGCGTCATCGATCATCCAGGTGCCGAGCCCGAGGCTGGGGATCTTCATGCCGTTGGCGAGGACGTAGGTTTCATCGAGGATCATCGTTGTGCCCTTCATCGGTGTGGCGGCGGCAATCAGGCCTTCGCGGGCCCGGCGAGGTATTCCTCGTCGGTCACCTTCTCCATCCATGTGACATTGGTGCCGTCATTCACTTCCTGTAGCGCGATGTGGGTTATCCTCAGCGCATGACTTGGGTGCCGGCAGCAGGGGGCAATTTCGCCCCTGGATCTGGCCGGTCGAGCAGGGGATGCCTGAACGAGCCGAAACCCGGCTCGCCGCGCCGGTCAGGTCTTGGCCGAGAAGCTCGCGCGCATGCGGCCGATGTCGGCCGCATGGCCAGTGAAGATCTCGAAGGCCCGGGCAGCCTGCCCGATGACCATGCCGCTTCCGTCGACTGCCGGACAGCCCAGGTCGCGGGCGCCGCGCAGCAATTCGGTTTCGAGCGGGAAGTAGACGATGTCCGCGACCCACTGGCGGGGCTGGAGCTTTCCGGTATCGACCGGCGACCCGGGCTTGCTGGCCATGCCCATGGGCGTGGCGTTGACGATGCCGTCGGCAGCGTTGAGCGCTTCGTCGGCATCCGTGACCGCGGAAACGCGATCAGGGCCATAGCGCTGGCTCAACTGGGCGACCAGTGCGCTGGCCCGGCCGGGATCGCGATCCGCGATCCCGAGCGTTCCGTCCCCCAGCGTCAGCAGCGCATTGGCGACCGCGGCGCCGGCCCCGCCCGCGCCGACCAGGAGCACCCGGTCCATCTTGCGGAGAGGCAGTCCCGCCACCAGCCCCTCGCGGAAGCCGGCCATGTCGGTATTGTACCCGGTGAGCTTGCCGCCACGCATCTGCACGGTGTTGACCGCGCCGACCGCCGCCGCGCTCTCGTCGAGCTCGTCGAGCAGCGGGATGACCGCCTGCTTGAACGGGAAGGTCACGTTGACGCCCCGATAGCCTTCGGCAGCGAGGCGCCGAAGCAGCGGGCCGAGTTCGTCGTCGTCCCAACCCCGGTCGGTGAAATCGAAGAGTTCGTAGGTAAGGTCCAGCCCCTGCGCGCGGCCCTCCTGCTCATGCAGCCAGGGCGAACGCGAAGCGAGGATGGAGCGTCCGATAAGACCGCACTTGTACATGATGACCTGCTAGCCGGAAAAAGTCCGGGGCGTCCACGCGGGACGCCCCGGTCAGGGCTGGATTCAGAAGGTGATGCGCGCGCCCATGTAGAACGAGCGTCCGACAACGTCGTAGAGCGCCGGGTCGGTCGCGATCTGCGAGCTGGCGACATAGGGCAGCGAGGCGTCGAACAGGTTGTTGACGCCCGCGCGCAGCTCAAGCCCGCCCTTGATCTTCACCGTGCCGAACAGGTCCCACAGGTTGTAGGCGGGAACGCCGACCTGGGTGTTGGCGGGCGTCAGCACCGCGCTGACGTCGTTGATCGCGCCCTGGTAGCGCCAGCGCACGCCCAGCCCGATCGCATCCGAACGATAGCCGAGCGTGGTCAGCGCCTTCCACCTGGGCGTTGCGCGCGGGGGGACGCTGTTGGGGCCGGCGCCGCCGTTCGAGATGCCGGTATAGTCGAGGAACGCCGCGCCGGGGAGCAACTGGACCTTGTACTTGTTCAGCCAGCCGATCGCCGAGTCGACATAGACCTTGCCGCTCTGGCCGAGGAACGGCGTGGGTACGCCCCAGTGGACCTGCACCTCGACACCGTCGGTCTGCAGTGCGCCGAGGTTGAGGTAAGGCGTGGTCACGTTGAGCAGCTGGCCCGAGGAGTCGCGGTTGACGAGCTGGCAGTACTGATTGGTCGCGCTGTAGGTCGGGTTGCTGCCATCGAGATTGAAGCACTTCGACAGCACGGTCAGGCCCGGAACCGGCGAGATCACGTTCTTGATCTTGATGTTGTAGTAGTCGACCGAGAGCGAGAAGTCGCTGAACACGCCGCTGCCTGCGGGGGCGTTGAACACGGCGCCGACGTTGAAGGTGTCGGCGGTTTCGGGCGTCAGGTTGCTGTTGCCCGAAGTGATCTGGCCGGTGGCCGTGGTCGGGAACTGGTAGCTGCCGATCGCCGCGGCGGGAATGCCCTGAGCGACGCACAGCGCGGTCACCTGCGCGGCATTGGCGCCGGTGCGCGCGGTCGAGCGCACGTCGCACGGATCGCCCAGCCCGCCCGGAGGCGTGCCGATGACCAGCTGGTTGCCCTGCTGCGGCGAGAACAGCTCGCCGATGTTGGGCGCGCGCACCGCGCGCTGGTAGCCGCCGCGGATCAGCAGCGCGCTGACCGGGCGCCAGCGCGCGTCGAACTCGTAGCTCTTGACCGAGCCGGTCACCGAGTAGTCCGAGATGCGGCCCGCGGCGCCGATCGCCAGTTCCTGGGCGAAGGGCTGGTCGGCGAGCAGGGGCACATCGACCTGCGCGGCGACTTCCTTCACCGAGATCGAGGTCTTGCCCAGCGGCAGCGTGTTGACCACGCCCTCGATATTACCGCCCGGCGCCCAGCCGGCGCTGGCGAGCAGGTCGGAATCGGGCGCGAACGAATAGCTGTTCTTGCGCCAGTCGGCGACGAAGGCGATCTGCGCCGGGCCGGCGCCGAGGTCGAACAGCTTGCCGTTGACCTGGCCCTGGACCTGCGTCTGCTGAAGGTTCTCGATGCTGGTCGCGTCCTTGGTGATGAAGGCGACGCATTCGGGCGAGAGCGCGCGGGCGTTGACGTCACCGAACGGATCGAAGCCGCCCGCGCACAGCGACTTGCCGCCGTCGGCCGCGCTGAGCAGCTTCTGGACCTGCGACTTGAGCACCGCGTTGTGCAGCACCTGGGTGTGCTTCGACTGGTCATAGGAAGCGAACAGGTCGAACGACCAGTTCGAGGTGATGTCGCCCTTCAGACCAGCCATGTACTGCTGGACGATGAAGTTCTCGTCCCAGTTCTTGTACGGCACGCCGACATAGCGCCCGTTCCACGCGAAGTTCGCGGTCGGGTTCGGTCGCGAGGCGAGCACCTTCGCGAGGTCGGCCGGGATGAACGGGTTGGTGACCGGGATCGTGGTCAGCGTCGGGAACTGCGTGAGGCTGCCGCCGCTCGCGGTGTTCACGGTCAGGTCGACGTAGAGGAACTGGCCGTAGGCGGTGACGCCGGGGGTGATTTCGTAGTCGCCCTTGACGAAGGCGGTCTTGCGCTCGAGCGAGTTGAGGATCTGCAGCTGCTGGCCAACCGGCATGCGCACGTTGCCGCCGATCAGCATGTAGCCGTTGCCGTCGACCGGGCCGAGGTAGTTCTGCCCGCCATTCTGGACGAACAGTGTGCCGTTGTCGTTGATGCCCAGGCGGTCGAGCGGATTGCGCGCGCCCGCGACGCCGTAGCTGTTGAACAGACCGGACACCACTGCCGCATTCGGGGCGTTGGTCGCGTCGGGAATGAAGGTGCTGTAGCCGATGTACGAGGAGGGCACCTTGTCGTGGAAGAAGCTGCGCTGGGTACCCGAAAGCGGGTCCTGCTTGGCATAGCTGAACGCGGCGAGCACGTGCCCGCGACCTTCCGCGAACTTGCCGCCGAAGGCGAGCGAGGCGCTGAACCTGGGCGCGTCGCCGCGCTCGGAGATGTTGTACTGGGTGTCGAGCTTGACGCCCTCGAAGCCGGTCAGGGTCTTGAAGTTGACCACGCCCGACATCGCGTCCGAACCATAGACGGCCGAGGCGCCGCCGGTGATCACGTCGACGCCGCCGATGATCGATTCGGGAATGATGTTGATGTCGACGTTGCCCGAGATGTCGGACAGCGGCAGGCGCTTGCCGTCGAGCAGCACGAGGTTGCGGTTCGAGCCAAGGCCGTGGAGGTTGATCGTCGCGCGCCCGCCGGTGCCCTGGCCGCCGGTCGCGGCGTTGCCCGAAGTGGTGAAGCTGGGGAACTGGTTGAGCGCGTCGGACAGGTTGACCTGGCCCGACTGCTTGACCGCGTCGGCCGCCACCGAGACGATTGGACTGGCCGAGGAATTGTTCGGGCGCTTGATCAGCGAGCCGGTGACCACGATCGGCTCGGCGGCCTTGGCGCTCTCGGTGTCCGGCGCGCTGGCGGCAGCCGGCGATTCCTGGGCGATAGCGGGCGAAGCGAGCGCGATGGCGAACGAAAACAGCGATGCGGAGACCGCGAGGCGCGAGCCGAACTTGTTCATGGACATCCTCCCGGGCCGGTCCCTCATGGCCGGCCTGACGACTCGCATTTATGGTACGAACTAGTTCCTGTCAATCAGGTCGCGTTCGTGTCGCGCGTGAACCACGCGACCGCGATGACGCAGGCGGCGCACAGCAGGAGTGGGACGCAATAGGCCGCGAACAGCACGGGAAGGGAAACCTTCGCGGCCATCAGGTAGCCGCCCATCAGCGGCCCCATGATCGCGCCGCTGCGGCCGATGCCGATCGCCCAGCCGATGCCCGTGGCGCGGAAATCCGCCGGGTATATCGAGGCGGCAAGCGGCCACACGCCGTTATATCCTCCCTGCAGCAGCACGCCGATCAGCAGGGCGACGCCGAGCGTCTCGGCCACCGGCATCGGGATCGATCCGAACACCAGCATGGCCGCCGCCGCGCTAGCCAGCATGGCGGGAACCAGCCGGCCGAGCGGCAGCCGCACGGCGAGCAGGCTCATTGCCGCAGTTCCCGCAAAGGCGCCGAGGTTGTAGAGCGCGCCGGCATAGATGCCGTCGGTCTCCGACAGCCCGGCCACGATCGACAGCTTGGTGATCCAGCTCACGATGAAATAGAGCACCATCAGCCCGAAGAACACCGCGCCCCACAGCGCCAGCGTGCGCATTCGGTAAGCCGGCGCGAACAGCGCGGCGACACGATTGCCCGGCTTCGCTTCGGCCGCCAATGCCGCGGGGCTGTCGGCGAGCAGCGTCCAGCCGAGCGGGAACAGCGCCACGGTCACCACGCCCGCGGCGGACAGGATGGTCTGCCAGCCATAGACCGACAGAAGCCGCGCGACCGCGAAGCCGGTGAACACCGCGGCGAAGGGATAGCCCGCCTGGACCAGTCCGACGGCGAGGTTGGCGTGACGCGCCGGCACGTCCTCGGCGACAAGCGCGGCCATCGTGGCGAGCGCGGTGCCGATCCCCGCGCCGACGATCACGCGAAGCGCGAAAAACTCCGCCACGCTGGCGGCGAAGCCGCTCGCCATCATGCCCGCCGACATCAGCGCCAGCGCCACCAGGATCACCCGGCGCCGTCCGATGCGGTCCGCCAGCGGCGCGATGCCCATGCCGCCGACCGCCATGCCGAGCAGCCCGGCGCTGAACAGGTTGCCCATCGTCGCCGGGCCGATCGCCCAGTCGCTCTGCAGGCGCGGGGCGATGAACGACAGGATCGTGACGTCGATGCCGTCGGCCATGTTGATCGCGAAGCATAGCACGACGATCGCGGCCGCACGCAGGCTCCAGGCCTCGAATTCGCCGGAATTCGCGCGCGTCGGAGCGGCGGTGGGGGTGGCAGCCATCTATCCTCTTCCCTGGTTTCACCGGGGGCCGGGCAAGAGGAACGGTAGCGCGGGCGCCGACGCCCCCGCCGTGCGCCGTTCAGTCCTTGCGCGTGACCCAGGCGATGATGATGTCGCCGACCTGCTTCGCCCGCCGCGCGATCGCCTCGGGGCTCGACATGTCGATCCCGAAGTTGTGCGCGAAGGTGTACTGGTTGGAGACGTTGTAGAAACTGAGTGCGGAAATGTTCATGTGCAGGTCGACCGGGTCGATTCCCTTGCGGAAGCTGCCCTCGGCCTCGCCACGCGCGATGATCCGGGCGAGCAGGTCGATCACGCTCCTGTTGCCTTCGGGCAGCTCCTCGATCTGCTTGAGGTGCTCGGCGCGGTGGATGTTCTCGTTCATCACCAGCCGCACCAGTTCGGGATGCTCCGAGTGGTAGTGCACGTCGTGCTCGATCAGCCGGCGCAGCACCTCTTCGGCGGTGCCTTGCTCAAGGTCGACCTTGCGCTCGCTTTCGCGAACGCGGCGATAGGCGCGTTCGAGCACAGCGCGGTAGAGTTCGTCCTTGCCCTCGAAGTAGTAGTAGATCTTGCGCTTGGTCGACTTGCCCGCGATCTCGTCGATGCGCGCGCCGGCGAGCCCCTTCTCGACGAACTCGTCGGTCGCGATGTCGACGATCCGTTCGATGGCCTCCTCGCGCGCCTGCGCATGGCTGCGCCGCCCGGGCCTTCCCGAATCGATGTTCATTGAGGGATTGGGCGTCTGGCTCGGGCTGGTCTTGGGCAAGGTCTGGCCTCGTTGTCTTGGGCGGCGGCGCGCGGGGCCGCGCGCAATGGCACGACTGTTAGCGTCTATTTCCCGCATCGTCTCTAGCCCAGCGGCCAAGAGCAACTCCTGAATTTGTGTGCCGAACTAGTTCCTATCATTTTTGCTTTTGTCAATCCCGGCGTGATGCTAGACCACTCCCGGCCGACGGCGCGAACCGTGCGCGGCGGAGAGAGGGCTGAGCCGGGTGAAGACTTCGATCGCGACGGTATCGATCAGCGGCGCGCTCGACGCGAAGCTGCGTGCGATCGCGGCCGCTGGTTTCGCCGGGGCAGAAATCTTCGAGAACGACCTCCTGTCCACCCACCTTTCCGCGCGCGAGGTCGCTGCGCTGATGGCCGATCTCGGCCTTGCCTGCACCATGTTCCAGCCGTTCCGCGACCTTGAGGGGCTGCCCGAGCCGCAGCGCCAGCGCGCCTTCGACCGGCTCGAGCGCAAGTTCGACGTGATGGGCGAACTCGGCACCGACCTGCTGCTGGTCTGTTCGAGCTGCTCGGCGCAGGCTGACGGAAATCGCGAGCGCATCCTCGCCGACCTCCATGAAGCGGGCGAACGCGCCGCCGCGCGCGGCCTGCGCATCGGCTACGAAGCGCTCGCATGGGGCCGCCACGTCAACGACCATCGCGACGCCTGGGGCCTGGTCCGCGACGCCGATCAGCCCGCGCTCGGGCTGGCGCTCGACAGTTTCCACTCTCTGTCGCGCCGCATCCCTTCGAGCAGCATCGGCGACATCCGGCCGGACAAGCTTTTCATCGTGCAGGTCGCCGACGCGCCATTGCTCGAAATGGATCACCTGTCCTGGAGCCGCCACTTCCGCTGCATGCCCGGCCAGGGCGAGTTCCCGCTCGATGACTGGGCGGAGGCGATCCGCAGGATCGGTTACGACGGCTACTGGAGCCTCGAGATCTTCAACGACCGCTTCCGCGCGGGCTCGGCCAGCGGGATCGCGCTCGACGGCTACCGCTCGCTCCGCCTGCTCGAGGGCGGGATCGCCCGGCCCTCGCCGGCCGCCGCCGCGCTGCCGCCCAGGGCCGATCCGCTGGCGGTCGATTTCATCGAGTTCGCCGCCAGCCACGAAGAGGCCGCGCAGCTCGGCGCGATGCTGCGTCCGCTGGGTTTCCGCCCGGTCGCGCGCCATCGCAACAAGGACGTGACGCGCTGGGCGCAGGGACCGATCAACCTCGTCATCAACTGCGAGCCGGAAGGGCTCGCGCACAGCTTCGACATCGTCCACGGCGCCTCGGTGTGCGCGATCGGCATTGCGCTGGACGACGTGCCTGCCGCGCTCGCCCGCGCCGATTTCCTGCGCATTGCGCGCTTCGAGCAGGCCGTCGCGCCTGACGAATGGCCGATCCCAAGCGTGCGCGGGGTGGGCGGCAGCCTGATCTACCTCGTCGATGCGGCGACCCGCGCCGAAATGTGGGCGCACGAATTCCCGCACCCGCTGGAGGAACCCGACACCGCGCCGCTTCTGACCGGCTTCGACCATGTCGCGCAGACGATGCAGTTCGAGGAATTCCTCTCGTGGCTGCTGTTCTACGTCGGCCTGTTCGCTGTCTCGAAGACCCCGCAGGTCGAGATCGCCGACCCGATGGGGCTGGTGCAAAGCCAGGCGATCGAATCGGCCAACCACGCGGTGCGCTTCACGCTCAACGGCTCGCTGGCGCACCAGTCGCTGTCGTCGCGCTTCATCCAGAACTACTTCGGCGCGGGCGTCCAGCACATCGCCTTCGGCTGCGACGACATCTTCGCGGTGGCCGACGCCGCCTCGGCCGGCGGGCTGCCGGTGCTGGAAATTCCGCGCAACTATTATGACGACATCGAGGCGCGCTGGGGGCTCGATCCCGGGCTGATCGAGCGCATGGCGGCGCGCAACATCCTCTATGACCGGGACGGCGATGCCGAATATTTCCAGCTCTATTCGCGCGCCTTCGCCCGCCGGGTGTTCTTCGAGTTGGTCGAGCGGCGCGGATACGCCGGATACGGCGCCGCCAATGCCCCGATCCGTCTCGCCGCGCAGGCCCGGCACAAGCCCGAAACGATCGACTAGGACTCGCTGATGAAGAAGATTGCCGCCCTCGCCATGGTCCTCGCGCTTGCCGCGCCCGCGCGTGCGGCGGAACCTGGACTTGCCTTCGCCTTCGAGGAGACCGTGACGCTCGCGCCCGACGTGCATCCCGGCGCGACCGCGCTCGGCGAGCGCAACATCGTGCCGATCACCGGCGGCACCTTCGAGGGACCGGGGATCAAGGGCACGATCATCGGCGGCGGCTGGGACTGGCAGCTGCGGCGCGCGGACGGCTGCACGCAGATCAAGGCCGACTACATGCTGCGCACCGACGACGACGTGGTGATCAATGTGGTCAACACCGGGGTTTCCTGCCGGGCCAGGGATCCGGCGGCCGTCGTGCGCACCCATCCCGTGTTCGAAGCCCCGCTGGGCAAGTACGAGTGGCTGTCGCAGTCGGCCTTCATCGGCACGCTCGACCCGGTCAAGCTGCCCGGCGGCCAGCGCGCCGTGCACATCACGTTCTACCGCGTAACCTGAGAGCACTGCGGGACGCACCGCAGGCAAGCCATATTCATACGATCAAGGAGAGCACCGTCATGATCTTCAGAACTTCCGGCATCGCCGCTGCCGCCATGGCGCTCGCCGCTGCGCTTCCGGTACAGGCCGCAGCCCGCGCGCCGCGCGTGTTCCCGGTGGCCGACAAGCCGGTGCTCGAAGACCGTTTCCCGGTCCAGGCGATCCCCTTTGCCAATGGCGTGAAGGCCTATCGCGACGTCGTCTACCAGCAGCTTCCCGGATACATCCCGCAGATCGTCGACATCTACCTGCCCGCGACCAGGGGACCGCATCCGCTGGTGGTCTACATCCACGGTGGCGGATGGGTGGCCGGGCACACCCGCCATTCGGGCGCGATGGCGAACTTCCCCGCCGCGCTGGCCGAACTCGCCTCGGAGGGGTTCACTGTCGCCAGCGTGGAATACCGGCTCTCGGCCGAAGCGAAGTTCCCCGCGCAGCTGCGCGACGTCGATGCCGCCGTGCGCTTCCTGCGCGCGCACGCCGCGCAGTACCGGATCGACCCCAGGCGCGTCGCGCTGTGGGGCGGTTCGGCGGGCGGCCACCTCGCCGCGCTCGCCGCGCTCGATTGCCGTGACACGAAGCAGGACCCGGCCTCGGCAGGCGACGCCTGCGTGCAGGCGGCGGTCACCTGGTACGGCGTGTTCGACTTCAGTGCGATCACGGCGTCGCGCAAGGACGACAAGCCTACGCCCGTGGAGATGCTGCTCGGTTGCGAGACGCGGTGCTCGCCCGAACAGTACGCGGCCGCGAGCCCGGTTACCTATATCGACGCCAAGGACCCGCCGTTCCTGATCATCGCCGGCACCGACGACCACACCGTGCCGCCCGAGCAGAGCCACGAGGGCGAGGCGCGGCTCAAGGCGGCGGGCGTGCCGGTCAAGGCGATCTTCATTCCCGGTGTCGACCACAGCTTCATCGGCAAGACCTCCGCCGACACGCGCGCCGCGACGCTCGAAGCGGCCAATGCCACCTGGGACTTCTTCCACGAGAAGCTCGGGGTGCCGCGCAAGTGATCCGCCGCCTCGCGATTGCGCTTGCGTTAGCCGCCGCGCCGGCCGCGCAGGCGAAGCCGCTTGCGGTCGACGGCGGCGCGATCGAGGGCATCACGCTGCCCTCGGGCGTGGATGCCTGGCTCGGCGTACCCTTCGCCGCGCCGCCCCTGCGCGACCTGCGCTGGAAACCGCCGCAGCCGGTGGTGCCGTGGCGCGGCACCTACCATGCCGACCGCTTCGCGCCCGAATGCCTGCAGCCGCTGCGAGGCTCGCGCCAGAACCACTATTTCGGCAACGAGGCGACCAGCGAGGACTGCCTCTACCTCGACGTATGGGCGCCCAGGGGCACGCGCGCGAAGCTGCCCGTGGTGGTGTGGATCTATGGCGGAGGCTTCAACATCGGCTCGGCCAGCATGGCCAACTATTCGGGCGAGCCGCTGGCCAGGGCGGGCGTGATCCGCGTCAACATCGCCTACCGGGTCGGCCCGCTCGGGTTTCTTTCGCTGCCCGAACTGTCGCGGGAGTCGGGTTATGGCGCCTCGGGCAACTATGGCCTGATGGACCAGATCGCCGCGCTCAAATGGATCAGGCGCAATATCGCGAAGTTCGGCGGCGATCCCGCCAACGTCACCATTGTCGGCCAGTCGGCGGGCTCGATGTCGGTCGAACTACTCCAGCAGAGCCCGCTGGCGAAAGGGCTGTTCGCACGCGCCGTGGGGATGAGCGGGAGCGCCTTCGGGGGCATGCTCGGTCCCGCGCCGCTCGAAAGAGCCGAGGCGCAGGGCCTCGCGCTGGAGAAGGAACTGGGCGTGTCATCGCTCGCCGGCCTGCGCACGCTGCCCGGCGACGTGGTCACGGCGGCGAAAAGCCCGCGCAGCCCGGTCGTGCTCGACCACCACGTCGTCACCGGAACGGCGGAAGAGGTATTCGCCGCGCACCGCCAGGCCGACGTGCCCGTGCTCGTCGGATATACCCGCGACGAGAGCTTCCGCCCGTTCGGCCCGATCGCGACGCGGGACGAACTCGCCGCCGCGGTGCGCGAGCGTTTTCCCGAACATGCCGAGGCGATCCTTTCCGATTACGCCGGCGAGGACCCGGCACGCGCCGCCCGCGACATCGCGCGCGACAGTACCGTCGGCCTGCAGATGGCAGAATGGGCCGCCGCCCAGGCCCGCAATGGCAAGGCCCCGGCCTATGGCTACGTGTTTACCCGCCGCCAGCCCTATGCGCCCGGCGTGACCTTCAGCGATCACGACCCGGCGACGGCAGGCGCCTATCACGCGGGCGACGTGCCCTACTGGCTGCGCACCCGCCCTTCGCTCAACCTGTTCCGCCAGACGCGCATCTGGGAGCCGGGTGACGCGGCGCTCGAGCGGGCGATGTCCACTGCGCTGCTCTCCTTCGCGCGGACCGGCGTACCCGTCAGCCAGGGACTGGGACGCTGGCCGGCGCTTGATCCGTCCGCGCCGCGGCTGGTCTGGCTGGCGCCCGAAAGCAAGGTCATCGCCTGGCCGCATTTCGCGGCGATGCGCCTGTTCGATCCTGCGGCGGAGGTGGTTGTCCAGCCCGCCCGGCCGCGCGACTGACGCGGCGGACGGCCCCGGCGCTCGTCGCCGCGTCAGGTTCGACAAAGAATTCCAGAGGCGGTTTCAGTCAATCGAACCAATACAATAATAGAACCAATACAATATATGAATCGTTGGGGTCGGGGCCGATCGCCGGCAAACAACGATGTTAATCATAGCTCCATCGTCTCGGGAATCATGGCCTTAACCAATGCTTGCGGGCGGGCAAGATATTCGCTTGCCCGCTTGCTGAATTGGCGTAGTCTCACGCCCATCTGGCCCAGTCCGATCGCGGGTTCGGGCCATCCGTCAATGAACGAAGAACTGTTTGGGGAGCGTGCGATGAAATCCTTCAAGCTGTTGCGTTTTGCGATCGTCGCGGCCGCCGGTCTCGGCACGGCGATGTTCGCGGGGGGCGGCGCGGCCAACGCGGCGAACCCGGGGCCGATCCGGACTTCGGGCCGATCACCTTCCACAAGGCGCCCACGGCGCGCAGTATCACGGTCAACCCGGCGCAGGTCCGCGCCAGCGGCGATCCGTCGCTGGCATCGTGGGTGGGCTATTCGACCTTCCCCGACTTCACCCCGATCCAGAAGCGCATGATCGCCGCCGCGCTCGGCGCGGCCAAAGGCACTGCCAAGGGCGGCGGTCCGGGCGGTGGCGGTGGCGGTGGTGGTGGCGGTACTGGCGGTACCGGAAACTACACCATCCCCTATTGGGAAGCGCCGATCACTTCTCCAACCGACGGGAACACCTATACGATGTCGATGGTGGGCGCTGCCCCGCCAACCGCCAGCACGGTGAACTACGTGCCGATCGTGCTCAGGGTCACGATGGGCAAAAACGTCTACGATCCGACCACGCCGGCGTGCGACGACAGCGTGGCGATCCAGGACCGCTTCTTCGGCTCTGCCACGGTCGTCGGCTCGCCGTTGTTCAGGGACTACAACTTCAGCAACGTCAACACCGGCTCGAGCCTTTACAACGACCAGTTGGCGTCCATCAACACGCAGCTCGCCGACGCCTTCCAGCGCGCCGGTTTCTGGACCAACGGGGGAAGCACCGGTTATGGCGTGAAGTTGGCCCCGGCGTACGATCCCAGCACCAAAGCGGCGGTGAAGCCCATCGTCGTCTCTGTCTCGCTCAGCGGGCAGACCTACAACATGAGTTGCGCAAACGGCAGCCGGATCAAGCTTGGCGCGGTGAGCATCAACACCTTCGACAGCACGGTGCAGAGCGTGATCAAGCAGGTCTACAGCACGCATGGCTTCAACGCTTCGACGCTGCCCGTGGTGCTGACCTACAACATCGTCGAGAGCCAGAACGGCGGCTGCTGCATCCTCGGCTACCACAACGCGGTGCCCTATGACGACGGCATCACCAATGGCGTGCTGACCTATGCGACCGGAGCCTACGTCGACAGCGGCATCTTCACCGGGGTCGACGACATCGCGATCTGGAGCCACGAGATCACCGAATGGCTTGACGATCCCTTCGTCCAGGCGTCGGTCAGCGGGGGCGGGGCGGACAGTCTCACGCCGGCGTGGGGGCATGTCGGCCAGGTGAGCGCCTGCCAGAACAACCTCGAGGTCGGCGACCCGCTCTCGGGCACCGAGTTCGCGCTGCCGCCGGATCCGGGGACGGGCGGCTTCACCTACCACATGCAGGACCTCGCGTTCTACGACTGGTTCTACCGAACCCCGATGGACTCGGCGACGGGGATCACCGACAACGCCAGGCAGAAATGGTATTCGTTCCTCGGGAAGTTCAAGGCGGCCGACCTTCAGGGCCTCTGCAACTGATCGAGCGATGACGTGGGGCGCGGCGGCCGATGGGCCGCCGCGCCTTTCGTGCGTCTGCGCGAGGCGAAACGACCGTAATCCGACAGCGCGTAATCCATTGGTGCGGGTTTGGCATTGCCGCACCGGAGATCGTCCCTCGTTCAGCCTCGACAGGGCCAAGCTGAACCGATAGCAGGGCGCCGTCACCACAGCGAAGGCCCCCCGCATGAAGCTCGTCATCGGAAACAAGAACTATTCGAGCTGGTCGCTGCGCGGCTGGCTGGCGGTCAAGCAGTCGGGGCTCGCCTTCGAGGAGATCACAGTCCCGCTGTTCGGCGAGGGCCACGATTCGGCGAAGAAGGACGGCGAGCTCGCTCCCTCGTCGGGCAAGGTGCCGATCCTGTGGGACGGCGAGACCGTGGTGTGGGACAGCCTCGCGATCATCGAGTTCCTGGCCGACCGGGTCGGGCGCGACCGCTATTGGCCCAAGGACGATGCGGCGCGCGGCATGGCGCGCTCGATGGTCGCCGAGATGCACTCGTCCTACATGTCCCTGCGGCGCGAGCTGCCGATGAACGTGCGCCGCCGCTTCGAGGACTTCGAGGTCCCGGCCGAGGCGCGCGCCGACATCGTGCGCATCCTTACGCTGTGGGCCGAGGCGCGGGCGCGCTTCGGGCATGGCGGGCCGTTTCTGTTCGGCACATTTGGCGCGGCGGACGTGATCTATGCCCCGGTGGTGTCGCGATTCATCAGCTATGGCGTCCCGGTGCCGGGCTTCGCGGTCGCCTATATGCAGGCGGTGTGGGAACACGACTGGATGCAGGCCTGGGTCAAGGCAGCCGAGGACGAGCAGTGGACGATCGCGCAATACGAAAAGCCCCAATCCTGATCGCTCGCGCGCTGGGTGCGGCGCTGCTCGCGCTCGCGTCGCTCGTGCCGCAGGCGGCGCTGGCCTGGGGCGGCTATGGCCACAGTACGATCGCGGAGATCGCGCTGGCCAACGTCAGGCCGCAGACCCGCGTGCGGATCGCGCGGCTGCTGGCGGCCAGTGCCTCGCTCGGCACACCCGAATGCCCGGTGCGCAGCATCGCCGATGCCTCGGTCTGGCCCGACTGCATCCGTGCCGATCGCGACCACTGGGCTTATACATTTCCGTGGCACTACCAGACCGAGCCGGTGTGCCAGTCCTATGACGTCAAGGCCAACTGCGCCAGGGGCGCCTGCGTCTCGGGCCAGATCGAGCGTGACATCCGTGTCCTGAAGAACCGCGGACTGCCCCGCGCCGAACGCCTGAGGGCGCTGGCGTTCCTCGTGCATTTTGTCGGCGACATCCACCAGCCGCTGCACTCGGGCGACGACGGCGACGCGGGCGGCAACAAGGTGCGCGCCGATTACGGCATCGTGCCGGGGCTCAACCTCCACTGGGTGTGGGATGGCCCGCTGGCCGAGCGTGCGATCTCCTCCGCGCGGCCTTCGCTGGTACGCCGCTACCCGCCCGACGAGAAGGCGCGCCTCGGCGGCGGCACGGTCGCGGACTGGGGCCGCGAGAGCTGGGCGCTGGCGAAGACCTTCGTCTATCCGGTGAGTACGGGCAAGGATCCCTGCGCCGATGGCAGGCCGGCCGAGGCGAAGTTGACCGAGAGGCAGATCGAAGCGGCAATGCCCGTTGTCCGGAAGCGCATCGAGCAGGCCGGACTGCGCCTTGCGCGCCTGCTCGACAAAACGCTGGGCTGATGGCTCAGCGAAGCCGCCCGGCGGGATAGGGTGTGCCGTCCTTGTGGAAGTAGCCTTCGCCGCTGAAGGTCATGTCGATGTCCGAATAGCCGCCGGCCCCGTCGAAATTGCCCGCGCCAACAACAACGAAGGAGCTGTCGGCGTCCGAACGATTCTGCAGGTGGTGCCCGTTCTTCACGCCCGCCGGAAAGGCGGCGCAGTCGCCGGGGCGCAGCACGGTCTCGCCCCCGTCCTCGACCAGGACGGCCTCGCCTGTGAGCATGACGAGGAGTTCGTCTTCGTCGTCGTGCCAGTGGCGCTGCGAGGACCACGCGCCGGGCTTCAGCACCACGTGGCTCGCGCCCATTCGGGTCAGCCCGCCCGCCGGCGCGAGGCGGCGATACCAGCGCCCGGCTACGGCCTTGTCGAACGGGTCGGGATAGCCAGTGCGGTCGGTCTGTTCGATCGCCGGGAGGTCGAGTTTGGGCATCCGGGTTCGCTCCTTCTTGTTTCGCTTCGGCATAGCCCATATGCCGGGCAGCAACCATGACCGCATCCTCCGTTGCCGTTCTCGCCGAAAGGCTGATCGAATGCCCCTCCGTCACGCCGGCGGCGGGACTCGTGTTCGATTCGCTCGAGGCGATGCTGGTGCCGCTCGGCTTCGAGGTGACGCGCTTCCACGATGGCGAGCCGCCCGACGGGCCGGTTGAGAACCTCTTCGCGATCCGGCGCGGGCCCGAGGGCAGCCGCCACTTCGCCTTCGCGGGGCATGTCGATGTCGTCCCGCCGGGCGAGGGCTGGTCGACCGCGCCCTTCGCCCCGGAAGTTCGCGGCGATCTGCTCTACGGGCGCGGCGCGGTCGATATGAAGGGCGCGATCGCGGCGATGGTTTCGGCGGTCAGTGCGATCACCGAAGACGCGGGTACGCTCAGTTTCGTCATCACCGGCGACGAGGAAGGCCCGGCGCGCTTCGGCACCGTCTCGCTGATCCGCCACATGCGCGAGATCGCCGATCTGCCCGACCTGTGCCTCGTGGGTGAGCCGACTTCGGTCAATCGCCTGGGCGACATTGTCAAGATCGGGCGGCGCGGCTCGGTCAACATGTGGATCCGGGTGAAAGGCGTGCAGGGCCACGTCGCCTATCCGCACATGGCCGACAACCCGATCACCCGGCTTGTGGCGCTTCTCGCCGAGCTTGACGGCATCGTGCTCGACGAAGGCACCGACTGGTTCCAGGCATCGAACCTCGAAGTCACCGACCTTGCCGTGGGCAACCCGGCGCACAACGTGATCCCCGGCGAAGCGCAGGCGCGGCTCTCGGTACGGTTCAACGACCTTCACACCGGCGCGGCGCTGGTGAAGATGGTCGAGGAGATCGCAGCGCGCCACGGCGGCAGCGTGGAGGCGACCGTGTCGGGCGAGGCGTTCCTTACCCCACCGGGCAAATTCTCGGCGATGCTGGTCGCGGCGATCCGCGCGGAGACCGGAATCGAGCCAGAGCT
>JAJXVK010000015.1 GCA_021782155.1 Pseudomonadota bacterium | reverse complement strand
CTGCGCTTCGACCTGCGCGGCGAGGCCCAGCGTGCCCTGTTGCGCGGCGATGTCGGCGAAGCGTTCGTCCTGCATCTGGCGGAAGGTGTCCAGCGCCTCGGAGCCGAACAGCTCGTCGCCGAAGCTCGTCTTGCGGGCGCTCGCCAGCATCTGGCGCACGAAGATCGCTTCGAACGCGGTCGCGGCCTGCTTGAGCTTCGCGCGCTCGCCGAGCGAGGGATCGATCGCGGGGCCCGTTGCGGAGAGGGGCGCGGAGGGGATCATATCACCACCATCTCGGCGCGCAGTGCGCCGGCTTCCTTGAGCGCCTCGAGGATCGCGGCGAGGTCCGATGGGCCGACGCCCAGCTTGTTGAGCGCATCGACCAGCGAAGCGAGGCTTGCGCCCGGCCTGAACAGCGCGACGTGCTCGCCCTGGTCATCGACCGCTACCTGGCTGTTGGGCACGACCGTGGTCTGGCCCTGGCTGAACGGCGCGGGCTGCGAAACCTGCGGCTTCTCGTCGATCTTGACCACCAGCTTGCCGTGGCTGATCGCGGCGGGCGAGAGGCGCACCGCGCTGTTGATGACGACCGTGCCGGTGCGGCTGTTGACGATGACCTTGGCCGCGCTTTCGGCCGGGGCGACGTCGATCATCTCGATCGCCGCCATGCGGCTGGCGCGCGCGTCGGCCGCAGGCGGCAGGACGAGCGACAATGTGATGCCGTCGAGCACCGAGGCGGTGCCGGGGAACTGCCGGTTGATCGCATCGCGCACGCGGCTCGCGGTGAGGAAGTCGGCGGTGTTGAGGTTCCACTTGAGCGCGGGCGCGGAATCGAAGCCCGTCGCCACCGCGCGCTCGACACTGGCGCCGCTGTCGATCCTGCCCACGGTGGGGACGTTGACCGTGACCGAAGAACCGTCCTTGGCCGAAACGCCCAGCCCGCCGACCGCGAGGTTGCCCTGCGCCATCGCGTAGATCTGGCCGTCCGCGCCGTACAGCGGGGCGAGCACCAGCGCGCCGCCGCGCAGGGACTTGGCCTTGCCGATCGCGGAAACGGTCACGTCGATCAGCTGGCCGGGCTTGGCGAAGGCGGGCAGGTCGGCGGTGATCATCACCGCCGCGGCGTTCTTCAGTCCCGGCGAGACGCCCGGCGGCAGCTGCAGGCCAAGCCGGCCCGAAACGCCGCGCATCGCCTGCGTCAGGTATTCGAGGTTGTCGTCGCCCGTGCCCGACAGGCCCACAACGATGCCGTAGCCGGTAAGCTGGTTCGAGCGCACGCCCTGGTAGGCGCCGAGGTCGCGCACGCGTTCGGCGTGCGCCTGCGGCGCGACGAGCAGCAGCGCGATGGCGAACAGCACGATCGCCTCGACCACTTCGCGCAGGAGCGCGCGGTCGCTGTGGCGCAGGCGGTGGAAGCGGGAGGACATGGCGGGCTCCTCAGAACGGGCTGATCATGGAGAAGAAGCGCCCGAGCCAGCCCTGGCGGCTGGCACGCTGGATCGAGCCGTTGCCGGCGTATTCGATGTGCTCATCGGCGACCCGCGTGGACGCGACGCGGTTGTCGGCGTCGATGTCGGCAAGCCGCACGATCCCCGAAAACTGCACCCATTCGTGGCCCTGGCTGAGCAGCAAGCGCTTTTCTCCTTTGACGAGCGCGGTTCCGTTCGAACGCACTTCGGCAATCGTCACCGCCAGCGCGCCGGCGAGCGTGCTGGTCTGCGTGGCGTTGCCTGTTCCGTTGAACGACGAGGAGCCCGAAGATTTAAGGGCGTTGGGGTCGAGGAACGACAGCGGGCCGGCGACCGGAGGGGTGATCGAAAAGCCGCCGTCCTTGCTGGTCTTGCTGCCCGCCGACTTGCTCGTGGTGGTCTGTTCGACCAGCAGGATGGTGAGCGGATCGCCCACCCACCGCGCGCGCGTGCCCTCGACGAGGCCGGCATAACCGGCGCTCGCCGAAAAGATCGCGCCGTCGGCCACGGGCGCGGGCGCGGGTGCGGGAAGGGTGGGGGCGAAGCCTTCGGGCGGGCGGTTCTTGGCGTGGGCGGGAGCGCCCGATACCGCCAATACGGCCAGACAAAGGAATCCGCTCGTCCTGAGCTTGTCGAAGGACTGTTCTTTCCTGCGTTCGCGCGTTTCGCCTGAAGGCGAAGAGCGGCCCTTCGACAGGCTCAGGGCGAACGGGAAAGGGTTCGGACAAAAACGCATCACCCGTCTCACAGCGTCTGGTTGGCATTCTTGAGCATCTCGTCGACCGCCGTGATCATCTTGGAATTGATCTCGTAGGCGCGCTGGCACTCGATCATGTCGACCAGCTCCTCGACGACGTTGACGTTCGAGGCTTCGAGGAAGCCCTGCTTGATCGAGCCGCGCCCGTCCTGCCCGGCCACGCCGACCTGCGCCGTGCCGCTCGCCGCGGTCTCCTTGAGGAAGTTGTCGCTCGCCGCCTGCAGCCCGCCGGGATTGGCGAAGCGGGCGACGGTGATCTGGCCGAGCTGCGCGGGATCGGTCTGCCCCGGCACGGTCGCCGAGACCGTGCCATCGGGGGCGATGGTGATCGCGCTCGCGCCTTCGGGCACGGTGATCGCGGGCTGCACGACATAGCCCTGCGCGGTGACCAGCTGGCCCTCGGCCGAGCGGGTGAAGTTGCCCGCGCGGGTATAGGCGAGCGAGCCGTCGGGCATCGCCACCTGGAAATAGCCGTCGCCGTCGAGCGCGAGGTCGAGCGAATTGCCCGTGGTCTGGAGCGAACCCTGCGTGTCGATCCGCTGGGTGCCCTGCAGCGCCACGCCGGTGCCGAGATTGAGCCCGATCGCATAGGCGGTGGTCCCGCTCGACTGCTGGCCTGCCACGCGCGCGTCCTGGTAGGCGAGCGTCTCGAACGCGGCGCGGTCCTTCTTGAAGCCGGTGGTGCCGACGTTGGCGAGGTTGTTGGCGATCACGCGCATGCGCGTGTCCTGCGCCTCGAGCCCGGTGCGGGCGACGTGAAGGGCGGAAGTGGGCATCTTGCGTTACTCCGTCAGGAAAGCTTCATCAGATCGGTGCCGGCCTGGTCGACCTCGCGGGCGGTGGCGATGCACTTGGTGCGAAGATCGAAGAGGCGCTGCGCCTCGACCATCTGGACGAGCACCCGGGTCGGCTGGACGTTCGACTGTTCGAGCGCGCCGACCTGGACCTGCGCCGCATCGTCGGCGGGCAGCACGCCGCCTCGCTCGACGCGGAACAGCCCGTCGAGGCCCTTGGCCACGCGGCTGCCGGTTGTGCTGGCGAGCTTGATCCGGCCGACCGGCTGGGGCGGGGCGCCGGGGGCCTGCGGATCGGCGGCGAGCACCTGCCCGTCGGGGCCGATCGAGATCTTCGCGCCGAGCGGCACGGTGACCGGGCCGGCATCGCCGAGCACCGGGCGGCCGTCGCCGTTCGAGAGCACGCCCGAGGCGTCGACCGAAAGGTCGCCGCGCCGGGTATAGGCCTCGCTGCCGTCCTCGGCCTGGACCGCCATCATCGTGTCGCCGTTCAGCGCGATGTCGAGCGGGTTGCCCGTCTCGATCATCGCGCCCTGGTCGAGCGAGGCGCCGTGCACCTCGTTCTCGGTCATCACGCGCGTCTCGAGGGTGGGGCCCTGGAGCGTCATCGGCGACGCGGTCAGCGTCTCGGCGCGAAAGCCGATGGTCTGGGCGTTCGCCATGTTGCTGGCGATCACGCGCTGCTCGACCATCGAGGCGCGCATGCCGGACCAGGCGGTGTAGATCAGGCGGTCCATCGGCTGCTACCTCAGTTCCTGAGGTTGATGATGGTCTGCGAGATCTGGGTCGCGGTATCGATCGCCTTGGCGTTGGCCTGGAAGTTGCGCTGCGCGGTGATCAACCCGACCAGTTCCTCGGTGATGTCGACGTTCGAGCGTTCGAGCGCGCCCGACAGCAGCGAGCCGTACTGCCCGGCGTTGGGCTCGCCATAGGTCGCCGTGCCCGAAAGGCCGGTCGCCGACCAGTTGGACGAGCCCAGTTGCTTGAGCCCGGTCGGCGCGACGAAGCTGGCCAGCGCGACCACGCCGATCACCGTGTTGGTGCCGTCGGCATAGGAGGCGGTGACCTTGCCGTCGTTGCCCACGGTCACCCCCGCGAAGTCGGCGCCCGCGGCGTTGGTTGCGGGGATCTGCGCGTCGCCCAGTGTGGTGGTCGAGGTGACCGCGCCGGTGGCGTCGACCGGGAAGACCTCCAGCCGGTTGCCCGACCCGTCAGTGACGAAGCCCGCGCCGTCGACGCTCATCGCGCCGTTGCGGGTGTAGAGCGTGTTGCCGGTCTGCTCGGACCGCATGGTGAAGAACCCGTCGCCATTGATCGCGATGTCGAGCGCCGAACCGGTCTGCTCGATCGGTCCCAGCGTGAAGTTCTGCTGGATCGATTCGACCGTCGCGCCGATGCCCTGGATCAGCCTGGGGTTGGCGAAGGCGCTGCCCGCAACGATGTCGGCGAACTGCGTGCGGCTCTTCTTGAACCCGGTGGTCTCGGCATTGGCGAGGTTGTGCGAGATGACGCCAAGCTCGGTCTGCGAATTCTTGAGGCCGGTGAGCGAAGTGTAGAAGGACATGGATTTTCTCCTGCTGCGCCCGTCAGGCGCCAGTGGTCGAGGCGGTGGTGGGAGTGGAGGCGCCCTGCGCGGCGGCGTTCTGGGCGATCAGCGTGTCGAGCTTGGCGGCGATCGCCTGCAGCGTCGTGCCGTTGTCGGTGGTCTGCGACAGCGTGGAGAACTGCGCCATCTGGGCGAGCATCTCCTTGTTGTCGACCGGCGCGGTCGGGTCCTGGTTCTGCATCTGGGTGGTCAGCAGCTTGAGGAAATCGGCGGCGCCGAGCGCGGAGTAGCCGGTCCTGGCGCCGGCGGGCAGGATCACGGAAGCCGAAGCCCCGCTGGTGGTGGAGACGGCTGTGGTCATTTCATCCTCACGGTATCGAGCATCAACTGCTTGGCGGTGGAGAGCGCCTCGACCATGTTCTGGTACTGGCGCGAGGCTTCCATCATCTCGACCATCTCGGCATTCTCATCGACCGGCGCGGACCACACGTCGCCGTTCCTGTCGGCGAGCGGGTTGCCCGGGTCGTGCTGGCGGATGGGCGCGACGTCGGAACGGTAGACGCCCGTCACCTTGACCGAGGCGAGGCCGCTGGCGGTGTCGAGGTCCTCGGCGAAGACGGGGCGGATCGGGCGGTAGGCCTGGGCCTCGCTGCCGGCCACGGTGCCGGCATTGGCCAGGTTCGACGAAGCGGCGTTCATCCGCACCAGCTGCGCCGACATGGCGCGCTGGGCGAGGCCGAACAGGCTGCCCGACGAGAGCGCGCTGCCGGCCATCGTCATTCGCCCTTGAGCGCGCGGGTGATCGTGTCGACCCGGCCGCGGATGAACGAGAGCGTGGCGGTATAGCCGACCGCGTTCTCGGCGAAGGCGGTCTGCTCGGTCGCCATCTCCACGGTATTGCCGTCGAGGCTGGGCATGACCGGCACGCGGTACTGCGTGGCGCCGCCGGCGGCCTGATCGACGCCCGTGCCGCTCGCCGCCGACCTGAGCGCGGCGACGAAGTCGATGTCGCGCGCCTTGTAGCCCGGCGTCGCTGCATTGGCGATGTTCGAGGCGAGCAGCCCCATGCGCTGCGAGCGCAGTTCGAGCGCGGCGGCGTGAATGCCGAACAGGCTGTCACTCATCGTCAGGCTCCTTCATGGGTTGCGTGTCCACCCGGTTTCAGCAAGCGCCGTGCCAGTTCGCGCAAAAGCGGCATTTCGGCGAGGGCGGGGCGGAAGAAGCGGCAAGCGCTTGCCGGGTCGCGGCAAAGGGACGCCGGGGACTGAAACCTGGCGCCGGGCGCCGTCCTGATGGCGTGAGGAGGACCGTCTTCACCATGCACCTCAATACCCTGTTCGATCCGGCGTCCGCGGCGATCGTCGTCGGCGGAACCGTGCTCGGAACCGTGCTGCGCGCGGGCTTTCACGATCTTGGCATCACCGGCTGCGCGCTCGTCTGCCTGCGGCGGCGCAAGTTCTCGGCGGCGCGCGCGCGCGCGGACCTCGCTCGTCAGGTCCAGGAGATCCGCAGCGACGGCCTGCTGCGCGCCGAACCCGCGCATGTCGGCGACAGCGAGCTCGACGAGGCGACCGACGCGCTGCTCGAGCGCCGCTCGATTACCGCGCTGCTCGAACGGCACGAGACGCACAAGCAGCGCCGGCTGGCCGCGGTGCGGACCGCGTCGGGGACGCTGGCGCAGGCCGCCGAGCTTGCGCCGGTGTTCGGCCTTGCGGGCACGCTTGTCTCGCTGAGCCAGCTTCCGGCGGGCGGAGTCCAGCAAGGCGCCTTTGCTTCCGCCATAGCGATGGCGGTGCTGACCACGCTCTATGGCCTGCTGCTGGCCAACCTGCTGCTCGCCCCGCTGGCGCGGGTGATCGACCGTCATGCCCAGGCCGAGGAGGCCGAGCGGCAGAAGGTGATCGACTGGCTCGCCTACCAGGTCGGGCCGGTTTGCCGCGAGACCGACCGGGGCCATCCCGAACGGCGCGAGGCGGCATGATCGCGCGCGCCGGCAGCGGATGGCAGACCGTGCTCGCCGATCTTGCGTTGATCCTGTTCATGGTGACCGGGTCGGCGCTGGCCCAGTCGAGGCCCGATGCGCCGAAGCCCGGAGAGCAACGGGCCGGGGCGGCCCGGAGGGCCATCGACGGCCCTTCGCCGCAGGCGGAACCGGTCGCGGTGTGGCATGCGGGGAGGGGCTCGCCGCCGCTCGAGAAATGGCTCGCCGCCACCGATCCGCGCGCGCGGTTGACCGTGACCGTGCGCTATGGCGCCAGGGGCGTGGCGCCTGCACTCGACCGGGCGCAGGCGCTTGCCTCCGAGGCGGGCGTCCACGGGCTCGCCGCGCGCATCGTGGTCGAGCCGGGCTCGGGAGAAGATGCGGTGCTCGCCTACGATGCGCCGCCGTTGGCACGCGGCTTGCAGGATGCCGCGCAAGACCCTTCCGCCAAGGAGTAGTTCCATGTCCGTCCGTTTCATGCCGCTCGCCGTGATTGGGCTGGCGGCTTCACCCGCGCTGGCCACGGCGCCGGGTTTCGCCAGCCTCGATGCGATCGATGCGCAGGTCTCCGCCTTTGCCGGGGGCATGGCCGCGCCGGTCGACCGGCGCCTCAAGCTCGCCGTCTGCGTTGCCCCGCTGGTCTTGTCATGGCCTGGCGCGCGGCGCGATACCGTGCTCGTCCGGTGCCCCGACCCGGGCAGCTGGAGGCTCTACGTCCCTGTCGTGGGCGGAGTCCCGGTGGCAGAGGCCGAAGCGCCCGCGGTGCAGCGCGGCGAAGCGGTGACGGTCACAGTACGCGGCGACGGCTTCTCCGTTTCGCAGCCGGGCGAGGCGCTCGAACCCGGCGCGATCGGCGCGTGGATCCGCGTGCGGCCGGGAGATCGCAAGGACGCGGTGCGCGCGCAGGTAGTGCGCCCTGGCCTGGTCGAGATCCCCGCCGACTAGACCCGCGGGCCGATCCGGCGGCATTTCGCCGCAGGGCCCCTTAAATCCGGCAAGACCCCGCCGTCCTGACCAGCGTAACAGCTCAAAGGAGCGGACCAATGCCACCCATCGAAATCGGACCGATGCGCCCGGTCGGCCCGGTCCAGTCGCAAAAGGGCGCGGTCAGCGCCGTTTCGCGCGAAGCCCCGGCCCAGCCCGCCGCCGCGTCGGCGACGTCCGCGGTGCAGATCAGCAGCGCGCTCGATCCGGGCGCGGCGCCGGTCGACAGCGACCGTGTCGCGGAAATCCGCAGCGCGATCGAGAACGGGCGCTACCCCGTCGTCCCCGCGCGCATCGCCGACGCGATGATCGCTGCGGGCATCCTGTTGAGGACCCACTGATGGCCCTTGCCGTCACTCCTGCCGAAACCGCCCCGCTCGCCGAAACGCTGCGGCAGATGCTTGCCGTCCTGCAGGGCGAGCGGCAGGCGCTTGCCGCGCTCGACCTCGAGAAGATCACCTGCGCGACGAGCGACAAGACCATGCTGTGCGGCGCGCTCCAAGGCGCTGGCGCGGACGCGATCGACGAGGAATGCCGGGGGCTGCTCGACGCCGCCCGCCGCCTCAACGAAGCCAACCGCCAGGTGCGCAACCTGATCGCGGCCAACGTCTCCGCCCGGCTCGACGCGCTGACGGGAAACCCGCGGCTATACGCGCCGCAGCGCTCGGGTGTCAGTTATATGCGCTGACCGGTCATCCTTGTGGATGACCTCGCACGGCGCCGGCCCTCTCCCCCACCCGGCCACCCATGGGATGATCCTGAACGGGTGGCCGGGTGGGGGAGAGGGCCGGTGCCGCTTTGCCAGACCAGCGCTAGGGCCTGGCGACACCTTGGCCCGACTGGCGGCCAACAAAAACTGGCACGCCCCTTGCTGAACACCTGCCGAGGCCCTCGCGGCCGCCGACAGGGAGTTCGCATTGCCTACCGTGTCCACCAATCCGCTTGCAGCCGCCGGAACGCCGCAGGTGCGCGCCTCGATCGCGCGCGCGGCGGCGGCGACCGGTAACGACTTCGACTACATGCTGGCGCAGGCGAAGCTCGAATCAAGCCTCGATCCCTCGGCGCGCGCAGGCACCTCGAGCGCCAGCGGGCTCTACCAGTTCACCGGCAGCACCTGGCTGCGCATGATCGACCGCCACGGCAGTGCGCACGGGCTCGGCTGGGCCGACGCCGCGGTCGAGAGCGGGGCGATCCGCGATCCCGCGACGCGCGCGCAGGTCATGGCGCTGCGCACCGATCCCGACGCTTCGGCGCTCATGGCGGGCGAACTGGCGGCCGAGAACCGCGTCGGGCTCACCACGGCGCTGGGCCGCGCGCCCGACGACGGCGAGCTCTACCTCGCGCACTTCCTCGGGCTCGCAGGCGCCACGAAGTTCCTCTCCGCAATGAACGCGGACCCGTCGCAGAGCGCGGCGGGGCTTCTGCCGATGGCCGCCGCCGCCAACCGCGCGGTGTTCTTCGGCAGTTCGGGCAACGCACGTTCGCTCGGCGGGGTGATGGACCTGCTGCGCGGGCGTCTCTCCGCCGCGATGGGCGATGCGGGGGCCATTCCCGCCGCGTCGCGGACCGAATACGCGCAGGCCGCGCCACCGGCGCCCGCCTTCACCGGCGGCCCGATCGCGCAGGAATTCCATGCCGCCGCCGCGCGGGCATCGGCCGCGCCCGCGCCCGTCTCGATGGCCGAGACGCTGCGTTCGGCCTTCGGTGCGGGCGGGGTGAGCGCGCTGCCCGAGCAGGTATCCGCCGCCTATGCGCGGCTTTCGGCGCTGGGGCTCTGACGCGCGATGTTCAGGGGTTTCGGCAATGCGGGCGCGATGGCGCTACCGGCGGGCATCCTCACCCTGATCGTGCTGATGGTGGTGCCGCTGCCCGCCTTCATGCTCGACGTGTTCTTCGTGCTCAACTTCGCGCTGTCGGTGGCGATCCTGATGGCGGCGATGAACGCGGAGAAGCCGCTCGACTTCTCCTCGTTCCCTTCGGTCCTCCTGTTCGCGACGCTGCTGCGCCTTGCGCTCAACGTCGCCTCGACGCGCGTCGTGCTGCTCAACGGGCACGAGGGCGGGGCGGCCGCGGGCCACGTCATCGAGAGTTTCGGCGAGTTCCTGATCGGCGGCAATTTCGCGGTCGGGCTGTTCGTCTTCGCGATCCTGATGATCATCAACCTGGTGGTCGTGACCAAGGGCGCGGGGCGCGTTTCCGAAGTCTCGGCGCGCTTCACGCTCGACGCCTTGCCCGGCAAGCAGATGGCGATCGACGCCGACCTTGCCGCGGGTCTGCTCACCGCCGGGGAAGCCAAGGCCCGTCGCCGCGAAGTGGCGACCGAGGCCGACTTCTACGGCTCGATGGACGGCGCATCCAAGTTCGTGAAGGGCGACGCGGTCGCCGCGCTGCTGATCCTGGGGGTCAACATCGTTGCGGGCTTCGTGCTCGGCATGGTCAGCCACGGGCTCACCGCGTCCGACGCCGCGCAGAAATACGTGACGCTGGCGGTGGGCGACGCGCTCGTCGCGCAGGTCCCCTCGCTGCTGCTCTCGATCGCCGCCGCCGTGATCGTCACCCGCGTGTCCGACAGCCGCGACCTTGCAGGGCAGATCGGCGGCCAGTTCGCCAATCCGCGCACCTGGCTGCCCGTCGCGGTGATCCTCGGCGCGATCGGCGTGATCCCGGCAATGCCGCAGATGGTGTTCCTGCCCGCCGCCGCGGTCGCCGGCACGCTTTGGCGGCAATTGCGCAAGCGCGCCAACCGGCCCGCACCCGCCGAAGCGCCCGAACTGCCCGCCGATCCCTCCGCCATCGCGCTCGAGGACGTGTCGGACCGCACGCTGGTGACGGTGGAGCTGGGCTATGGCCTCGTCCACCTGGTCGACGACAAGCGCGGTGCGCCGCTGGTCACGCGGATCACCGGGGTGAGGAAGCAGCTTTCGCAGATGTTCGGTTTCGTCGTGCCGCAGTTCCGCCTGCGCGACGCGCTCGACCTGTCGCCCGGCGATTATCGCATCATCGTCGGCGGGGTTCCCGTCGCCGGGGCATCGGTGCGCGCCGACAAGGTGCTCGCGATCGACGCGGGCGAAGCGCGCGAGGGGCATGGCCTTTCCGGCGAGGCGACGGTCGATCCCAGCTTCGGCTGCCCCGCGCTGTGGATTCCCGCCGCCGAGCGCGACCGCGCGGTCGCCGAGGGGTTCCTGGCGGTCGATGCCAGCACGGTCATCGCCACGCACCTGAACCAGGTGCTGTCCGAACGCCCGCAGGACCTGATCGGGCCCGACGAGGTCCGCGCCATCCTCGACACGGTCAAGGAGCGCGCGCCGGGGCTGGTCGAGACGATCCACCCGCAGCCGCTCTCGCTCGGCGCGCTGACCCGGCTGCTGCGCGCGCTGCTGGATGACGGCATCCCGGTGTCGCACCCCATCCCCATACTCGCCAGCCTGTCCGAGGCGGTCCAGCAGACCACCGAGCACGACAGGCTGATCGACCTGGTGCGCGCCGACCTTGGCGGGCTGATCGTCGGGCGCGTGTGCGCACCCGGCGAACGCCTGCCCGTGCTCACGCTCGATTCGGCGCTCGAAGGCGCGATCGTGCAGGGGATGCACGATCCGGCAAGCGGCCAGCCGCTGATCGAGCCCGATCTCGCCCGCGCCATCGGCGAACGCGTCGCCGCGATCATCGCCGAGCGTGGCCCGCAGGCGCAGGGTGTGGCGCTCGTCGTCCAGCCGCGCGCGCGGCGTCCGCTCGCCGCGCTGCTCAGGCTGCGCGCGCCGCATTGCCTGGTCCTCTCGATCGCCGAGCTGCCGCCCGCGCAGCCGATCGAAGTGGTCGAGGTGATCGGCGCCGCGGCCTCGCCGGCCAATGTCCAGCCTGAGGAGGCAATCGCCGCATGAAGCACGATCACCGCAGTTTCGCATCCGCATCCCCGCCCGGTCCCCGCAGCGTATCGGGCGCCTATCGCGGCGAGGTGGCCGACAGGGTCCGCCGGTTCCTGCCGATGGTCCGGCGGCTCGCCTGGCACGTCCACGGCTCGGGCCGCGCGGGGCTGGAGATCGAGGACCTGATCCAGGCCGGTCTCGTCGCGCTGACCGAGGCGGCGCAGAAGCATGACGCGCCGACCGAGGACGGCTTCGCCGCCTATGCCAAGTTGCGGGTGCGCGGGGCGATGGTCGATCTGTTGCGCCGCGCGAGCCCGCTCTCGCGCCCCGCCGCCGAGCGCCGCCGGGCGCTGCGCGAGGCCGAAGGCAGGCTCGAGGGCGAACTCGGACGGCCGCCCGAACCGCCCGAACTCGCCGCCGCGATGGGGCTTACCGAACACGAGCTTGCCGCGATGCGCGCGGCGAGCGAGCCGGTGCGGCTCGAGTCCATGGACGATGCCTATACCGACCAGGACATGGCCTTCGCCGACACCCGGCCCGACAGCTTCGCGCTGCTCGCCGACGCGGAGACGCGCCTGGCTGTCGCTTCGGCCATCGCCGCGCTGCCCGAGCGGCTGCAGCTCGTCATTTCGCTCTATTTCGTCGAGGAACTGAACCTTGCCGAGATCGCCGAGGTGTTCGAGGTGAGCGTGCCGCGCGTGCACCAGCTGAAAGCGCAGGCGCTCGACAAGCTGCGCGCGCTGCTGGGCGAGGATTACGCGGTTCTGTGAGCGGCGGTCGCTCGGCTCAGCTCTTGCCGCCGTCCTGCACGGCGATGATCGGGTCGCCCACGCCGATGCGCTTGCCGTCGGTGATGATCACCTTGTCGCCCAGCTGGGCCTCGCCGAACAGCTTCTTGGCGAACTGGTCGGGCACGCCGATGCAGCCGTTTGTGGCATAGCCGGCCTGGACCTTGCTGCCGTGGATGGTGATGCCGTCGTTGGTCAGGCGCAGCATGTAGGGCATCGGCACGTCGAAGATGTTGGAGATGTGGTGCGCGTCCTTCTGCGTGATCGGGAACACGCCGGTGGGCGTCGGCTTGTCGCCATAGCCCTTGAGGATCGCGGTAGCGCCGATCTCGTGCCCGTCGCGGAACACCGACATGGTGCGCGCCTGGAGGTCGACGGTGATGACCAGCGGGCCGGGCGTGGCGTCGGCCTCGCTCCAGTACCAGTCGCCGAACTTGATCGGGTCCTTGATGTCGAGGATCGACTTGACCACGAACGGGTCGTCGGCCCTGGGCTTGGCCGGAGAGGCGAGGGCGACGGCGGCCGGCTTTTCTGCGGCCGGTTTGGCGAGGGCGTGGGTTTCGGTCGCCGCATTGGCCTCGCCGCCGAAGAACGTCTGCGCCGCGTCCTGCCCGACGTGGAAGGCAAGCAGGCTCGCCGCGCTCATCGCCACGAAGCCGAGCGGCAGGCGCACCCAGCGCCTGGCGAGAATTCCGAACGGGCTTTCGATGGCCATCGCGGCTAACTCCTTCGCCGCCCTCAATACTACGCGGATCGCGCAAATCGAGGGGGTTGTGGACCCGCGTCCCGGTGCGGGACGCCGCCATGCCGAGAAGTTAACGCAACTGTTGGCCCGATGTCAGCCGCGCTCGACCGAGATGTCCTTGGCTATGAGCGTGGAAAATCCATAGCTGGTCATGAACCCCGCGTCGGCGGCGTCGCGTCCCACGGCGATCTTGGCGAACTCGCTTCCGTCGGACATGCCCGTCGCATCGACGATCTGCCAGGTGCCGCCCTCGCCCGAGGGGTCGGCGAGGAACACCTCGACCACCGCGTGGAAGTCCTGCGGGGTCACGTCCGGGCCATAGCCGCTGACATAGCGCGCCGGGATCGTCGAGGCGCGCGCGAGCGTGATGAGGACATGGGCATAGTCGCGGCACACCCCGCGCCGCGCCATGAAGCTGTCGGTGGCGGTGGTGTGGATGTCGCTGCTGCCCGGCACATAGCGGAAATGCTCGGCGATCCAGTCGCGCATGGCGAGGACGCGCTCGCCGCCTGCCAGTTGTCCGAACTGCTCTTCGACGAAGGGCTGGAAGCTCGTCGCGTCGCAATAGCGCGAATCGAGCATGTAATCGACGGCCTCGCCAGGCAGTTCGTGCGGCTCGAGCGCTGCCAGCGAGGCAAGGTCCGCCACCTTGCGTCCGATTTGCAGCTTCGCGCCGTAGTCGACGCGGAACTCGCCGGCGTGGCGCAGCCAGATGCGGTCGCCGATATGCTCCTGCGCGGGCACGCGCGCGAAGTGGTCGCCGGGCGTGCAATCGATGCGCGACGAGATCAGGCGCTGCTCGGGCAGGATCGCCGCCTCGATCTGGAGCATGAAATCGGTCGGCTGATCGAAATGACAGACGAGGCTTGTCGCGATCGCGAGCGGCATGAGGAACCTCAAGGCAGGGAACAGGAGCAGGGCTGTGCCCGTCGCGCACCCGGGCGGCGGTCCCGGACCGCGTTCCGCTCAGGGTGGCGAAAGATTCGCTCTGCTAGCAGGTACGCGCATGGAGCGTGTCCGATCGATTGTCCAGACGCTGGCGAGCCTCGTCACGCATCTGCCACCGCTGGTGCAGGTGGCGTTGGCGGCACTCGCGCTCACGCTGCTGGCCGGTCTCTTCGCGCGCCGCCTGCCGTTCCTCGCAACCCTGATGCGCGTGGGGGGGAATTTCGCGCTGGTCGTGGTGCTGGCGCTGGGCGCGCTCAGCTACCTGAGGCCCGACCCGGCCTTCGACGAGGTGCTGCCATCGCTCGGCTTCGCCAGCCAGAGCGTGGTCGGCGGCGAGACGCGCGTGCCGCTCTCTTCGGACGGACACTACTGGATCGATGGCAAGGTCAACGGTACGGCGCAGCGCTTCATGGTCGATACCGGTGCGACACTGACCGTACTGTCGCGCGATGCCGCCAGCGCGGCTGGCATCCGGCCCGACCCGCTGCGCCTGCCGGTGATCATGCGCACCGCGGGCGGCCCGATCGAGGCGCGGCTGGGCACGATCCATTCGCTGCGTGCGGGTTCGGTCGAGGCGAAGGGGCTAGACGCGATCGTTACCGGTGTGTCGAGCGGGGTCAATGTCCTGGGCATGAACTTCCTCGGCCGGCTCAAGGCCTGGCGGGTCGAGGACGGGGTCCTGGTGCTGACCCCGGTCAGCGCGAGGAATGTCGCACCCTGAGACTAACCCCCGTCGCGAACGAGCGGTGCTTCGGAAAAGGCGAAGAACCGCCCGCCCTGCAGGTGGACGAGAACGATCCCGTCGCCCTCTGCGAGCACGTCGTCGGGGTCGTGCGGTTCGACCTGGACCTCGTGGACGCGGCCATAACGGTCGGTCACCGCGGCGAGCGCCGGGCTGCCGCGGCGCGCGGTGCCTGCCGAGACCGTGCCGCGCGCCCCGACCAGCGCCGTGAGCGGGACGACCGGCGTCCGGTCGCGGTGGCGCAGACGCCAGGCAATGAGCCCCGCGCCGGCGAGGACGAGGATTGCCGTCGCGGCGAAGAAGACGAGGTGGGAGGGGGCGGAAAGATCGATCATCGTCACCGCTCCATGCCCCACCACGTCAGCCGGCGCCACAGCGCTTCGAGCGGGCCCTGTCCGAAGCGCGCCAGCCACCAGCGCGGCCAGGCGAGCATCGCCGCCCAGCCGAGCAGCACGAAGGCGGGGAGCCACACGCGCGGCAGCTCGTCGCCGAGGCCCAGCCCCCAGCCCGAGAATATCGCGCCCATCAGCACGGTGGTGCCGAGGTAGTTGGTGAAGGCGCAGCGCCCCGCCGCGCCAAGCGCCTTGCCGATGCCGCGCGCTGCCAGCCACGGCCAGGCGAGCAGGAAGGCGCTGGCATAGCCGAGCGCCATCGCCAGGTGCGGCAGCCTGGTCCAGGCGTCGATCGCGGCGAACATCGCGCGCGGCGGATAGCCGTTCGCGGCGAGCCAGTACCACAGCGCAGCCGTCACCGCGCCGCCGAGCCCGATGCCGAGCGCGGCGACCCGGCGCAGCGTTCGCGCGCTCCAGCCGCCGGTGAAGAAGCCCGAGCGCAGCAGCGCCATGCCCACGAGCATCAGCGGCAGCGTTTCGGTCAGCGTCATCAGCGCGGTGCGCAGGGGCAGCAGGGGATCGGTCCGCGCGCGCAGCACGGTCGCTTCGACCAGCCCCGCGTCGAGGATGCGGCGGTCGGCGGCGACGCTGTCGGCGAAGCGCAGCGCCATGTCGGCTTCCGCCTTGCGCGCGGCCTCGTCACCCTGCCCGTGCATCACTGCCAGCTCGTCGGCCATGCCGGGGATCGCTAGCGCGCCGTCGAGCGCCGAGGAGCCGGCGAGGATCATCAGCGCCGCGGCGACCAGGCCCGCGACCGGAAGCCTTCGCGCCAGCAGCGCCAGCGCTCCGCACAGCGCATAGGGAAACAGGATGTCGCCCCACCACAGCAGGAAATAGTGCGCGAGCCCGAAAAGCGCGAGCCAGACAAGGCGGCGCGCCTGCATCACCGTGCCATCGGCTCCGCGCCGTTCGGCGGCGGCGATGAACAGCAGCATGCTTGCCCCGAACAGCAGCGTGAACAGCGCGCGCATCTTGCCTTCGAACAGCAGGAACGAGAGCGCGAACCACGGCGCCGACGTCGGATCGGGCGTGGGCAGGTCGGGCGAGTAGGCGGCGATCCCGGGCCCCCAGAACCCGGTGACGTTGATCGTCAGGATGCCGAGCACCGCGAGCCCTCGCAGCCCGTCGATTGCGGCGATGCGGTCCGCTCGTGGCGCGGGCCGGTCCACTTGGGGCGCGGTCACGCGCGCTGCGGGCTCAGGGTCTGACGGTCACGCAGGCGAAGCCCGCCGTCTTGAGTCCGGTGCAGGCGCGCGCGGCGTCGGCCTCGCTGGCGAAGCCGCCGGCCTGGAGGCGCGTTACCTTGCCCGCGGGTTCGTTGAAACGGGTCTTGCCGGCCAGCTCGGAGCGGGCCTTGGTCCGCGCCCACAGCGCGTCGGCATTGCTCCTTTCGCCGAAGGCGCCAAGCTGGACGCGCCACGCGCCGTCTCCGCCGCGCGCCGCAGCGGCCGGGGTGGGCGCGGCGGCGCGTGCACGGGCCGGGGTGGGCATTGAGGTTGACGGCGGCACGGCGCCCGAATGAACACGCACGGCATCGCCCGCGCGGTGGTCACGCGAGGACAGCACGACCGGGTTGGCATAGTCGGCCCCGGCGGTGACCGCGCGGGGAGCATCGGCCCCCGCATCGCTCGTCAGGCCGGCCGTTGCGCCCGACGAGGGCGGCAGCGGCGTCGTCGTCACCAGGCGCGGGGGCGGGGTGGGGCGCAGCGGCGCGGTGGCGGCAGGGGCGGCGGCGGAAACCGGCGGCGCGCCGAGATCGGCGGCAGCGTATTCGCTCTCGCGGTATTGCTGCGCCTGCTCGTCGAGTTTTCCGGCAAGCGCGATGCCCTTCTGACGCTGGTCGAGCGGGATCATCTGGTCCATCTGCCTCAGGCTCTTTTGCGCTTGCGGCATCCCCGCGCCGGCGGCGCGGCTCATCAGCGCGTAGGCGCGCACCCAGTCCTTGGGCGCGAGGTCGCCGTTGAAGGCGGCGGTGCCCAGCAGGTATTGCGCACGCGGGTCGCCGTAGCGGGCGGCGGCATCGATCCACGGCATCGCTTCCTGGCGGCGGCCCTGGCCGAACAGCATGAGCCCATAGGCGTCGATCGCGCGCATGTAGCCCTTCCCGGCCGCGTTGCGGTAGAGGCTCTCCGCCTTCGCGGGGTCGCGGGCGACACCCTGGCCCGTCATGTAGGCCTGTGCGAGGCTGAACTCGGCTTCGGGGTCGCCGGCGGCGGCCCGCCCCTGCAATTCGGCGACCGCGCGGGCCTCGCCGGTCGCGGCATCGTCCCCGGTCCTGCCCGAGGCGATCGCCGGCGCGCCGAGCAAAACGAGCGCGATTCCCGCGATTCCCGCGGTTGCCAGCCCGGTTCCGATCCTGCGCATCTGGTGGTTCCCTTTCGTTGCCGGACGTGCCGGAGCCCCTGTCATGGTTAACCCGATGTGCCCGTAATTCCAGGCCCGGAGCCTGAGCCGCCGCATTAAGCCGCGCATTTTCGCAAACTGCCATAGTCAACGCGGCGTTAGCAAAACCTTTATGGCCGTGAGCGGCGGTTCGCGGGGCTTTTGGATGTCGCGAGAATCCTCGCCCGGAAGTGCGGCGTTAACGGAAAATTTAGTCTGTTCTGCGATCCCGCAATGGAATGGCATCTGCCGATAGGGGGAATACTTTGCGCGTTCTGGCATTGGCATCGCAGAAGGGCGGCTCCGGCAAGACGACCTTGTCCGGACATCTCGCTGTCCAGGCGCAGCGCGCAGGCGCCGGGCCTGTCGTCCTGATCGACATCGACCCGCAAGGTTCGCTCGCGGACTGGTGGAACGAACGCGAGGCGGAATTCCCCGCCTTCGCGCAGACCACGGTCGCGCGGCTCGCGTCGGACCTGCAGGTCCTGCGCCAGCAGGGCTTCAAGCTCGCGGTGATCGACACGCCGCCGGCGATCACCATGGCAATCCAGTCGGTCATCGCGGTGGCCGAGCTGATCGTGGTGCCCACGCGCCCCAGCCCGCACGACCTGCGCGCCGTGGGCGCGACAGTCGACCTGTGCGAACGCGCGGGCAAGCCGCTGCTGTTCGTGGTGAACGCCGCCACCCCCAAGGCGCGCATCACCTCGGAAGCCGCGGTCGCGCTGTCGCAGCACGGCACCGTCGCGCCGATCACGCTGCACCACCGCACCGACTATGCCGCGTCGATGATCGACGGTCGCACGGTGATGGAGATCGATCCCACCAGCCGCTCCTCGCAGGAGATCACCGCGCTGTGGGAGTACATCTCCGACCGCCTCGAGAAGAATTTCCGCCGCACTGTTTTCGCCGCGCCCAATCAGATGACGGCCAACGCGGCCGCCATGCGTCCGGTCGCGGGCGGCTTCGGACGCCGGGTAGCGGGGTCCTGAGCCATGGCGTCGATGGGCGATCTCAAGAGCGTCGCGTCGCTGACGTCCGGGCTGCTGGCTCGCAAGGGTAGGGCTCGTCCGGCCATGCGCCCGCAGATTGCAGCGGCCGCGCAAGGCCCGCAGGCGGTTGTGACCGACGCTGACGAGGACGATGGCCTCGATACCGACCTGGCCGTCGCGCAGGCCGAACTCGGCTGGAACGACCATGGCGAGCAAGTGGCGCACGAAGCTGAAACCGGCGACCTGCCCGAAGTCCTGCGCCAGCGCGAGGACCTCGAAGCCAGCGTCGCCGCGAACGATGCCGACGAAGAGGACCGTGCAGCTTCCGCCGGTGCACCTCACGCCGCGCCCGTCAAGCTCACGCCGATGGGCACTCCGGCGGAACGGCCCGCACAACGGGTGCGCGCCGAGATCGTCCGCGACCGGCGCGCGGCCTTCACCTTGCGCGTCGACAATGAACGCCACCTGCGCCTCCGCCTCGCCTGCACGCTGCAGAACCGCAGCGCCCAGCAGGTCGTGACCGAGGCGCTCGACAGGCTCCTCGATGAAATGCCCGGTCTCGCAGACCTGGCCCGCCGCGCGCGGCGGCACTGAACCGATCAGGGAAGGGAACCAAGCCCATGACCAGCACTTCGAAGCCCAGCCGCCAGTACCGGATGTGGCGCGGCGCGCTTTCGACCGCATTCGCGGCCGGCCTGCTCAGCGGATGCGCGGCGGGTGGTGCGCACCCGGGCCAGCTGGCCGACCGCGCGCAGAACGCGCTGGGCAAGGGCGACGGCACCAAGGCCGTCGGCCTCGCCGAACAGGCGGTGCAGTCCGATCCGCGCAACGCGGCCTTCCGCGCGACGCTGGGCGACGCCTATCTCCGCGCGGGCCGCTTCGCTTCGGCCCGTCAGGCCTATGACGAAGCGATGCAATTGGGCGACGACAAGGGGCGCACCGCGCTGAGCCTTGCGCTCGCCGACATCGCTCAGGGCAGGAACGCCCACGCGCTCGACACGCTCGTGGCCTACAGAGACTCGATTCCCGCCAGCGACTATGGCCTCGCAGTGGCGCTCGCCGGCCAGCCCTCGCAGGGCGTTGCCGTGCTCGCCAACCTGCTTCGCGGCGGCGAAGACACCGCCAAGGTCCGCCAGAACCTCGCCTATGCCTATGCGCTCGACGGCAAGTGGGCGATGGCGCGAATCATGGTCGCGCAGGACGTGCCGGCCAATCTGGTCGACGACCGCCTCACCGACTGGGCGCTGAACGGCAAGCCCGAGGACGCGAACAAGCGCGTCGCCATGCTGCTCAAGGTTCCGGAGGTAGCCGACAGCGGCGAACCGCAGGCGCTGGCGCTGGCCAACACGCCTTCGACCCAGCAGCTGGCCGACGATGCCGCAGCGCGCCAGGCCGCGCCGAAGCTGGCCGCCGCCGCACAGCAGGAGCTTCCCGCGATCGGAAGCGACAGCTCGCAGGCCGCGCCCGCGGTGACTCTGCCCGCCGGCGGTGCGGATACGTCGAAGTCGGAACCGACCGCTCCGGCCTCGCTCGCCTCGATCGACCTGCCGCCGTCGGAGACGGCCCCGGTTCAGCCCGCGTCCTATCGCGTGGTCGGCGACCATGCGCCCGCGCGCAGCGCGAAGGCCGCTTCGGTCCCCGCTCCGGCGCGCTCCGTGCGGGTCGCAAGCGCCGCTCTGGCGGTGCGCGGTACGCACCTCGTCCAGCTTGGCGCGTTCTCGTCGCAGCAGGGCGCCGATCGCGCCTGGGCGCACTTCATCCGCCGCAGCCCCGCGCTCAACGCGCATGGTCACGTCATCACCCACGTGGTGGTCAACGGTCACGACTACTGGCGCGTGATGGCCGAGGGTTTCAGCGGCTACGCCAACGCGAGTTCGCTGTGCAACCGCGTAAAGTCGCGCGGCGGGGCGTGCTTCGTGCGGCTCGACACCGACAAGGTGAACCCGCGTGGCGGCCAGGTCGAAACCCGGATGGCGCGCCGCTGAGCCGACTGGCCAGGAGGGGCCCCGTGCCCCTCAGGCGACCTGTTTGCCGCCCTTGAACAGCGCGGTCACGCGGCCCTGAACGGGCTGCCGGTCGAATGGCGTGTTCCCGGCGCTCGCTTCCATCTTGCGTGAATCGACCACCCACGGCCGGTCGGGCTCGACCAGCGCGATATCGGCTTCGCAGCCCACCGCCAGGCGACCAGCCTGAACCCCCAGCAGGTCCGCAGGGTTGGCGGCGAGCAGGCGGAAGGCCTGCGAGATGCCGATCACCCCGTCGCGCACCAGGTTCAATGTCAGCGCAAGCAGAGTCTCGGCCCCCGCCATGCCGGGTTCGGCATCGGCGAAAGGCAGGCGCTTGTCCTCCGGACCGCGCGGATCGTGACCCGACGCGATCACGTCGATCGTGCCGTCGGCGATCGCCGCGATCACCGCCTTGCGGTCCGCCTCGCGGCGCAGCGGCGGCGACAGGCGCGCGAAGGTGCGGAAATCGCCGATATCGAGGTCCGAGAGCATGAAGTGCGCCGGCGTGACTCCGGCGGTGACCTTGAGTCCCTTGTCCTTGGCTGCGCGCACCAGGTCGAGCCCGCGCGCGGTGGTGACCTGGCGGATGTGGAGCCGCGCGCCCGACAGTTCGGCGAGCGCGATGTCGCGCGCCGCGGCCAGCGCCTCGGCCTCGGCGGGGGCGGAGG